>JAIWNQ010000070.1 GCA_020216745.1 Candidatus Hydrogenedens sp. | reverse complement strand
GAGTTAGATGAAGCTACATCAGAAATAGGAAGTTCATTGCTTGTGGTGGGAACAATAACAGAAGAGTGTAATGATATATATCCTGCAGGTACGGTATTTGACCAGGATCCTGTAGGAGGTGAGACAGTAGAAGTAGGTTCATTAGTAAACTTATGGGTTTCAACAGGACCATGCCCCGAAGGTGAAGGAGTTGTTGAAGGTGAAGGAATACCTGAAGGAGAAGGCGTACCTGAAGGAGAAGGCATACCCGAAGGAGAAGGAGTTGTTGAAGGTGAAGGAACTGTAGAGACGACAGTAGTGCCGTATGTAGTTGGAAAAGAACTATCAGAAGCCAACACAGATATAATAGAAGCTGGATTGGTAGTTGGCGACGTTTCCTACACATGTGATGATGTAGTTCCTGCTGGGTATGTGATTAGCCAGAATCCAGCAGGGGGAGAAACAGTAGAAATAGGCAGTGCGGTCGACCTTGTGGTCTCAACTGGTCCATGCCCGGTTGAAGTACCAAATGTTGTTGGTAAAGACCAGAGTGAGGCACAAAACGATATCGTTTCAGCTGGATTAACGGTAGGAACAATTATAGAATCGTGCAGTGATGATTATCCTGCGGGTACAGTGATTTGGCAAGATCCAAGTGCTGGAAATACGGTGCCGTTAAGTACACCAGTTGATTTAATCGTGGCATGTGGTCCTTGTGTAACAATTCCAGATGTATATGGTGAACAATTGACCTCGGCATTATCTACACTTGCAAGTTATGGGCTTGTGGTAGATGACATTATATCGGTTTGTGATAATGACCTTCCTGTCGGTTCTGTGGCAGGACAAGACCCGATGCCTGTAACAAATACGTGTATTTTACCTAATACAACAGCAGTACCTGTAGATTTATATGTTGTTTGTGGACCATGTTATAGTGTCCAATTCCCTTATGTTGTTGGAAATACTGCATCGATTGCAGCAACAATATTATCTTTCAATGGATTCAATGTAGATGATATTATTTATGTCTGTGATGATTCTGCTCCAGCAGGATATGTAATTGACCAATATCCACCATCAGATATAAATACACCACCAGTAATAAATACATGTAATCTTGATGTAGATTTGGTGGTTTCATCGGGTCCATGTCCTTAATACTGTAATATTTTAGTTAATTTTAAGAGAGCCCCTATATGAAGGGGCTCTCATTGTTTTTATTAACATTTATAAAGTATTATTTTAGATATGCAACAATAATTTTGGAGGAAGGAGTTGTATTATGAAACTTAATTTCTTTAACAAAGCCCTTATTCTTTTAACTTTATTAATTGCTCAAAGTTCTTTTTCTCAAGATTATGAGGCATTAATTGCATATTCTAATGGACAAATTGTTAAGATAACTGAAGAGAATAAAAAAAATATTTTTGGGGAGAAAATTTTCCAGCAAAAAGACGTATTTGTGGCTAATGGGGTAACCTTCAATATAACATACCAGGATGTTAACACAGGTTTTAACGACCCTGTTTTGGGTCCTCAAAGAAAGCAAGTATTGCTTAATGCCCTTAGTTATGTCGCGGATGTATTGAATGTGTCAGATGGTAGGCTCGATATTAATGTTTCTTCAGTAGTTCTTGCAGGTCAGTTTTTAGCAAATGCAGGACCTATCGTAGTATGGACTTTACCTTTAACCCCAGGAATCAATAACGGTTGTGCATATCAGCATTTACTGAATGGTTTTGTCGACCCTAATGGACCATCTTACCCTGATATGCAATTAACTGTTAATTGGAATTATAATTATTATTTAGGAACAGGTAATCCTGCATATAATCAGTTTGATTTACTTAGCGTTCTTATTCACGAAATAACTCACGGCATAGGTTTCCTTGCATCTATAGCCTACAATGATTCCGAATGTGGAGGTGATAGAGTTGATGGAACAGGATGGACAGGGAGTCAGCCTGATATTTATACTTCTATGGATACGTTTTTAATTACAGGTAATAATAACTATTTTGTAAATACCTCTTATTACTATGTAGGGCATGGTTATTATTTCACGGGTGGTGATAACGGTGTTTATTTAAATGCCCCCAGCACCATCTCAGTTTATGGGAGTAGACCAAGAATTTATGCCCCTTCAACATTTCAATGTGGAAGTAGTATAAGCCATTGGAATAATTTAGGTGGTGTTATGGACCCTAGTATTGGACCGGGCACACTTAAAAGGGAATATTTGCCATTTGAGGTGGCTTTTCTTAGGGATATTGGATATGTAAATGCCTCTTTGCCTGCTCAAGAGGGTGAGGGAAATGTAGAAGGGACACCAGAAGGCACTATGGAAGGTGAAGGACAGAGTTATGAATGTAATTATTTAGAAAACTGCCCAGATTTTGATAATGAAGGGATGCAGTTTTACAATGAATTATCAAATAGATTTGGTAATCCTTTAATAAATTGGGATACGACTGATTTTGATGGAACAGGCATACCAGATTCATGGGAGATAGCGGTATTAAAAAAGGTTTTGTGTGAACCAAAAGTATATTGGCGATTAAGTGCGACTTGTGTTTACCTTGAAAATTTAGAAATATTAAAAACCGAACCACAATACCAACTTTGGTTAAAAGATTATGAACATGTATTAGCCGGATTACTGTCTTTAGGTTCTGAATTGAGTAATACAATCAAAACGAATATAAATTTGGAAAATGAATACGAGACCATAGCAGATAATTTGAAAACGTGGAATGAATTGTTATCAGCTCTTGGAGATGCAGATAAAGATGGATGGATAAATAGAGTAGAATATAATAATTGTATTAATTTTGGACTTGGTTTAAATGATTATGTAACGGTAGTATTAAATCCTGATTTAGATGGAACACAATCTCCTCAAGAAGCCCTTATCTTAATAGATAAGAAAGGTTTGGTCTCCCTTTCACTTATCATTTTATTATGTATATTTTCTATCAGAAAATCAGTAAAACCTCCAATGAAAAGTTAACATCATAAGAACGAATTATACAACACAAACTGCCATTATTTTGTCATTTTTGCATAATTTACCAATATGTCAAGAATTTCTTGGGCGGTGTTTTCCCAACTAAAATGTTTTGCTCTTTCCTTTGATTTCTTTACAAGTTCTTCCCGCAACTTATTATTTGTTAGTATTATATAAAGTTGAGCAGTTATTTCCTCTATATCATAAGGATTAACCAGTATACCACAATCGCCAACAATTTCTGGTATAGAAGAGCAATTAGAAGCGAGTACGGGTGTTTCACAATTCATCGCTTCAATAACAGGCAAACCAAATCCTTCCCATAACGAGATAAGCACAAGGACATCAGCCGAGCTAATTAATGCTACTTTCTCATTTTCATTTTCAAGATAGCCTAAATAATGTATTCTATCTGCATATTTACTTTCTTTCATTTTTTTCAATATCGGTTCATACAACCAGCCAAGACTACCAACAATAACAAGTTGATGTGGTATTTGTGGATAGTTATCCACAAGTTTTTCGTATGCTTCAATAAGTCTTATGATATTTTTGCGAGGCTGAATTCTCCCCAGATAAAGAATAAAAGGCTTATGAATAGAATATTTTTCCCGAACAGACATTTGTTCTTGTTCCGAAACTTTAGATATTTCTTTACTTACACCCAAATACACCCTAAATAGACGGTTTTCAATTTTTGGGAATCTGTCAAGAATAGTTTGTTTTGAAGAATCACTTATTGTAAAGAATAATTGATTAGTATATATCGCCATGTTTAATTGTAATTTTGCTTTCGCTCGAGCAGTCCATGTAAATTCTTGAGGGAAGTCGTAGTAAGCAATATCAAAAATAGTACATGATTTAGGACAATTACCGTAAAATGGCGTTTGTAATGAAGGTGAGAAGAAAATGTCTGGTGGATTCTTCCTTAATTCGTTTGCAAGTGCGGTTTGTGTCCAGAACTTTCTTTTTCTTAATACTCTGAACTCAATGGTTTCATTTTTTTGAACTGGGAAAAAAGATTGAGGTTCTTTATCAAGATAGATTCTAAGAGATTCATTTTTTAATAAAAGGCTCATAGATTTAAGTAGTTCATAACAAAATTGACCACTTCCTACTTTATGAACATCATTTGCTAATCTTCCATCAAAACCAATTATCATTTTTTTACCTTAAAAATATTTTATTCGTTATAAAAAACATGGTAAAATTAAATAGATTGATTATTTGCTTTTTAGGAGAATTAAATTTATAAAAGGTATTAAGAATAGTTGTTACAATGAACGTTATTATATCATTGTATCATTGGTAAACGCACTAAGGAATAGCTCATGTTAACCTGGAACCGAGATAGTGAATCAGAAAAGAAACCACGACAAAAAACCTCTTCCGGAAAAGATACAGAACCACAAAAGACAAAATACGGAACCCATGATTCACATGTAGACAATGCTCATAAAAGATTAGGAGAACTGCTTCTCGAAGAAAGATTAATTACAAAAGAACAACTTAATCAAGCATTAGAAATTCAATCTAAAACAGGAAGATTTTTAGGAAAGATATTAATAGAAAAAGGATTTATAGATAGGGATGTATTAGCAAACTGCCTATCAAAACAATGTCGAATACCGCATATTAAACTTGTTGAGTATGATATCAATTCTGATGTCGTTAAATTAATTCCAGAAGAAGTTTGTAGGAAAAGATACTTATTACCCATCGATAAATTAGGAAGAATAGTGACAGTTGCTATGGTTGACCCCTTGGATACAGAGGCATTAGAAGAAGTAAAAAGTCACTGTCCAGATTTGAGGATAAAGCCAATCCTATGTAGTTGGGAGGATTTAGAAAAAGCATTTGAAAAAGCATTTCGTAAAAATCGAATTAGTACAGACATATTATCCACACTTGGTTACAAAACAACAGAACCAGAGAAAAAAGAACAGGAGGTAGTAGGTTCAGTTGAAATAAAGGAAGAAAATCTACCACTTTCCACTGATGTTAATGAAGCGGTATTAGAAGAAATAGAGAAGGAATATGAAGAAGAAATACCTGAGAAGGTAACGGACTATGAAACGGAACAATCACAGGTGGCGGTAATTTCTGAACCTATTCCAACACCGACACAAGTTATAATAGACACATCATTAGTTCAAGCAATTCAAGACCTTCCAAAAATGCTTGCTGATTCAATCCGAGATTCATTAACTCAAGTAAATATAAATATTCCTTCACCGACAGTAATTCCTCCGCCACCTTCAATCACTCCTGAACATTTTGCTGAATTTATTGGAGAGATGAAAAATACATTTCGAGAATCAATATCACAATTTGCCCATGAAATACACGCACGTTTAAGAGAAGAAATGATACAGGGGCAAAATCAAGTAGCAACAATGATACAAGAAGGTGTGAGCCATGTTATAAGTAATGCAGTCACAGCTATGCTTGATAACTTGAAGTTAGAACTATCGTCAATAGAGAAAGAAAATAAAATAAACATAGAGCAAATAGCGGAGACGATGCGCGAAGGAATTGGAGAAATATCTCAACAACTGTTAAATACGATTTCAGAAGAGATACGAAATTCAGCACAAGTAATGAGTCAGATGTCAATAGAGGTAACTAAGAGCATTGGTGAAGTCGTCCAAAAGATAGACCAAACGGATCAAAAAGAACCTAAAGAAGCATTCACACCTGAAAAAATGCAGGAAGTATTAGTAACAGTAAAAGAATCTATTGTTAGCGGTATTCAAAATACTCTTGAAGATGCAATAACAAAACTTGTTCAGGAATTAAAAGAAACTCCAGAAGCAGAAGAACCCGACCCTGTTCTACTTAGTCTCACAGAAGCAATCCAAAAATTAGACCATGCCATTATTGAAAACCAAAAACAGCAAGAATTGCAAACTCAAAAAATGGCACAAATAACAGAGTCCATACTTCGTTCCGTAAGCGAAACAACTACACAAACAATAAACGAAATAAAAAAGGAACGGGAGAGTGAAAACAGCGATTTAGCGAGGGAAAAATCAATTATTGAACCGCTCATTCCAGAGCTAAAAGAAGTGGTTCAACAAGTCAAAGAATCGGTTCAGAAAACTCAAGAAATGCACAATGAGCAAACACAAAAAATAGCCCGATTAACAGAAACAACATTAGAATCAGTTCAACAAACTGCCCAATTAGTAGAAACATTAAGTATTATGGAAGGAAAAAGGGTAGAAACATTAGAAGAAAAGAAACAACGATTAGCATCTGTTGCTCCGTTTGGCAAAGGTTCGTCAACACCTCCACCAGAAATTGAAGAGTCCGACAAAGAGGTATGGAAGGCATTAGAATCTGAACAGCCGTTAGAGACCCTTACATTTGATAATTTCTTCCCCGGTACTGTAAACGCTTTCACATTTAAATTAAGTAAAGCAGTAGCAGAAAATCCAGGAACAGAATATAATCCATTTTTCCTCTACGGTAATGTCGGCATAGGCAAAACACACCTTATTAGTGCTATTGGTAACGAGATATTAAAGAAACATCCCAAAATGAGAGTAGGTTACGTTTCAGCAAGTCATTTCTCCAGAAGACTTGCCGAAGCACTTAAAGAAGGTGCTCTGGATCTATTTCGCGAAAATTATTGTCATTGGGATGTGCTAATTCTTGATGATATTCAGTTTATGGGTGGTAAAGTTGAAGCACAGGAAGAATTTTTCCACGTTTTTAACGTGCTACATCAAAGCAAAAGACAGATAATAATTGCAAGCGATAAAGCACCTGACCGATTAGGTTTGCTTGAGCAAAGATTAGTTTCCCGTTTTGCAAGTGGAATTGTTGCGGAATTAAAATCCCCAGAATGGGAAACACGGATGCAAATCCTACATAATCAAGTTAAAATGGCAGATGTTAAAGTGCCAGAAGAAGTGCTAAGTTTAATAGCGATGCGTGTTCCCAACGATATTAGGAAAATGATGGGTTCACTAAAGAAAATTATTGCCTTTGCTAAACTGGTAGGCCAAAACATTACCTGTGAAATGGCAGACGAAATATTAAGTCATTTAGGAATTGCCGCTGCTTAATACATATATAAAACAGAAAATATTTAAAACCGTTTATGTGTTGAAAAATACTATAAATTAGGAGATTGAACAGTGAGAATTGCAAAGAAAAAATTACCAGAAATGTTATTAGAACTTGGAGTAATAACAAAAGAGAAACTTAACGAATGTATTAAAATACAACAACAAACTGGTAAGAATCTCCAAGATATACTCCTCGAAAAAAAGTATATAACAGAGGAAGTTTTAGTCGAAACTTTAAGTGAACAACTACAAATACCGCATATCCGAGTATCTAATTATTCGATTCCAAAGGAAGTTCTTGCGGAAGTCCCAGAAAGTTTAGCTAAACAATACCAAGTTCTCCCTATATCTGTTACAGGAGATATTCTTACGTTAGCAATGTCAAACCCATTAAATATCCTTGCATTAGACGACATCCGTATGATTACAGGCAAGGAGATTGAACCTGTTATTGCAATGCCTTCTGAATTACGCGAAGTCATCGAAAGAAATTATAGTGGCGATAGAGCTTCAGAACTGTTTGCATCCTTGTTAGCCGAGCATGCCCAACAAGAAGAATTGGAAGAAGTGAAAACAGTAACAGAAGAAGTCGAAGACGTTAGCAAAGTTGAGTCTGTTGAAGAAGATGAGCCCGTAAAGAAAATGGCTCGACTAATTGTATTAGATGCTTTAGAAAGAGGTGCATCCGATATTCATATAGAACCATTTGAAAAAATAATTCGTGTTCGTTATCGTGTTGATGGTGTCCTTGAAGAGGCAAAATCACCTCCCAAATCAATACAGTCCAACCTTATTGCCCGATTTAAAATTCTTTCAGGGTGCCGAATTGATGAACATCGACTACCTCAAGACGGTCGTTTTCGTATTCGTTTCCGTGGAAGAGAGATTGACTTTCGTGTAGCATTTTTGCCCTGTAAATATGGCGAGAAAATCGTATTACGTGTTTTAGATAAAAGTAATCTAATGCTCGACCTCGAGGCTATGGGGTTTGAACCTCAACCATTAGAAGCCTTAAACCATGCATTAAAACTTCCTCATGGTATGATTCTTTTAACAGGACCTACAGGAAGTGGTAAAACAACAACACTTTACAGTTGTTTAACACGTCTAAATACAATTGAAACTAATATTGTCACCGTTGAAGATCCTATCGAATATGAACTCTTCGGTATTAATCAGGTGCAGGTTCAAGCACGTATTGGATTTACATTTGCCGAAGCATTAAGACAAATTCTCCGTCAAGACCCCAATATCGTTATGGTCGGTGAAATTCGTGATGGTGAAACAGCAGACATAGCGGTAAAAGCAGCTCTAACGGGGCACCTTGTTTTGAGTACATTACACACAAATGATGCGGCAGGCGTGTTCCCCCGATTGATTGATATGGGAATAGAGCCTTTCTTGGTTCAATCCTCCGTAGCATTAGCAGCTGCACAACGATTACTTAAACGGGTTTGTAAAGAATGTAAAGAAAATATAATTGTTCCAAATGAAGTATTAGAACGCATACAATATCGTGGTTTTTCACATATACCAAATCCTCAATTTGTAAGAGGGCATGGTTGTCCTAAATGCAAGGATTCAGGTTATAAAGGACGAATTGCCTGCCTTGAAGCAATGCTAAATTGGCCTGAACTTCATCAGCTTGTTTTGAATCGTGCATCTGCATATGAGATTAAAAAACAAGCTGTTGCCTGTGGCATGAAAACATTACGACAAAATGCACTTGCCCTTGCTGCACGTGGTTTCACGACGATTGAACAAGTCCTTGAACACACAATCGCTGATTGATAATTACTACTATCGCGATAGGGGAAAGGTCGTCATCAATGGAATGTAGGCTTTTTTATTTAATTAAAAGGTATGCCCTTTTAATAGTTTTATGCATAGGTATCGTATCTTGTGAAGGTAGGTATGTAATTAGTGGAAAAGTATTTGCAACAAATGGAGAACCATTGCCTGGTGTATCTATATCAAGCCCAGAAACCCTTGATTATACAATAACAAATACAAAGGGAGAATTTGTTTATCGATTGCAAAAACCTATTAGTAAGATAGAATTTATAAAGTCTGATTATTTGCCTATGCAAATCACAGTTGATTCATGGCAAGAGAAAAAAATCACATTACCAAATATTGTTCTGACATCAAAGCCTTCTATTTCGGGTGTTTACTTCTTTGATGAAAGAAATAATAGGTATATCCCATTATTTAAAAACAAAATAGAAAGGATACAGATAGATACAAATAATTCAATACCAGCCATAAAGATGAATATGCCAATTACAATAGAGACAACGAAACCTCGAGTTTTTGTTTTTCGTATGCCTCAGTATGAGCTGTCGCTATATAAAATGAAAAAGTATATACAAGACAAAGAAGAAGTGAAGAAAAACAAAACAGAAGAAAAAGAAAAGAAAAGTTCAAATGAAAATGTCTCAGAAGAAGAAGAAAGGTATATATGGATACCTGATGAACCTATTTTAGTTTCAACAGAGTTTTTATCTGAGTTGGACACCAGTTTATTTGTAGTAAAACCAGTAGACGATTTGAAAACAGGTGTTTATTGTATTAATTGGCGAGCTTTTGAGGTTCCTTTCCCAAGAATTAATGATAGTTACCTTTTCTCAGTAAAAACACCTCAACAGGAAGAAAAAATATCTGATAGTTCATCCATTCCAAATGAGACCATAGACAAAAACAAAGAGGAAGATAAAACGAAAGAAAATAAAAAATGATTGAAGATAAACGACTAAAAACTTATATATAATCCAGAAAATATGTTATCATTTGCTTCAATATAATGTGCTATAAAATATAACTTATTTTAATCTTAATAAAAGGTTTTTATAACATTTCAATGGATATACAAGAAAAAATATCAGGGCTTATTTCTAAAGACTCCCTACGATTAAAATTGGAACAATTCGAGGGACCTTTTGAGATATTACTTTATCTTATAAAAGAACAAGAAATTGATATCTTTGATATACCTATTGTTCAAATAACAGAACAATACCTTGAAATTCTTGATTTAATGAAAGAGCAACGATTGGAAATTGCTGGCGATTTCCTTGTTATGGCGGCGACATTAATTCACATTAAGTCACGGATGTTATTACCAGATATTGAAGAGATGGAAGAGGTAGAGGAAGAAGACCCACGATTGGAATTAGTAGAACATTTACTTGAATATCGAAAATTTAAGGAATTAGGTAAGAGATTGGGAGATTTAGAAGAACAACAATATAACTATCTCCCTCGAAAATTTCCATCTTATTTAGAGCCGTCAGTTCAAGAGGAATGGGTTGAGGTTACATTAGCAGATTTAATGAAATCCATTAAACGGGTACTACACTACTTACTGGAGCCGACAATACAGGCGATTGAACTTGAGAAGTATACCGTTGAAGATAAAATAGTAGAAATTTGGGATAAGATAACAAATCAAGGAAGTGTTATATCATCAGAATTATTTAAAAAATGTGAAACTACAATTGAAAAAGTTTGCATTGTCCTTGCTATTTTAGAGTTATGTAGACAATGCAAAATCCTAATTCATCAACAACATCCATACGGCCCATTTTATTTGTATTTGAATAAAAATTATCAAAAGCAACTGATTAACACAAGTGATTAAGTGGCTTTTAAAAATATTACCATTAAGGCGAGAAGCATCAGAATTACTTCCTTTTGAGTTAGGAAAAGCAGGAGAAGAAGAGGCTATAAAATATCTAAAGAAAAAAGGATTAAAAATTTTAGGTAAAAATATAAAGATAGGCAGAAAAGAAATTGATATTGTCGCAGAAGAAAACGACGAAATAGTTTTTGTTGAAGTTAAAACATGTAGGAACGAAAATTGGACATATCCAGAAAACAAAGTAGATTATAAAAAAAAGGAGAATATTAGAAAGACAGCACATCGCTACATAAAAAAATATAATGTGAGAAAAAAATATTATCGGTTTGATATTATTGCAATTACATGGGAACCAGAGAAATCAATACACTGGATAAAAAATGCCTTTTAGTTTATAAAGATACAGTTCTTATAGATTACATTTATTTAAAATTTTAAATTTGATTGCAAATCGCTTTTGTTATTTCCACGATAGCCACTGTACTTCGCCCGAAGAATTGACATTAAATTTCCTTGCCCGCAAATTAGACCCCTCCCCTTCTTCATAATAGACAATAAGGATGCTGTTGTCTTTTAATGTTACCATAGAAGGGTATGCCCCAATACAAGAGTCAACCAGGATAGGATTACTCCATGTTTTAGCCTCATCTATGCTAATAGTTATGTAAGTTCCTTTATGTGGGTATCGAATACCCATAACTAAGACGCCCGTTGGAGTGCGATGTAAATATGGGCAATGTCCTGAAAAAGGAAGTGCTTCACTCTTACTCCATGTATTACCGCCATCTGTAGATAGTGAATAACCCATTGTTAAATCACTGTGACCCCGTTGAGCAATGAATAAATTTTGATTTTTTAATACGCATATATCAGGTTCTGCATCAAGTTTTAAATCTCCATAATCAATATCTATTGGTTTACACCAGCTAACCCCCTTATCTGTAGAAATAGATACCGCACCACACCCATTTTTCCGTTTATCTGTATATAAAGGGATTATCAAATTTCCGTTTGGGAGAGCTCGTATAGGGGAACTGCAATAATAATCAGGGAAAAGTTGTTTAGGTTCCGACCACTTTTTCCCCATATCTTCCGATACGATAACCCATGTTCCTAAACCTTCATATCGTTTATTTTGATTTTCTACGGGTTTCAACGAGAAAAAATTACAAATTAGTTTTTTACCATCGATAACGGCTATAGAAGGGTCACGGTCATCATAAGGACTATCATATACAACAAAAGGAACACTCCATGTTTTCCCCTCATCGGAAGAAAATATTCCTGAGATTCTACCACCTTTTGGGTGATTTTCATTGGGTAAGGCTACATGTGCGTATCCATCATAAAATACACAAAAAAGCCTTCCATCAGGGAGACGACACACATCTGGAAATGCTTCATACCCACCTGCCCCACCATTTCTACAGATTACGAGGAAATCCTTACCCTCTTGTAAAGACGTATTAGGTTCATCAGCAAACGATATGCTGTTTATCAGAAGGCTTATCATAACCAGAGATGTTGAAAAATTTAATACCTTCATTCCGAATCTCCTTATGTTGAATTAATTTTAAATAAAATAGCAATAATTTGTATGATTAAATTAACTAACGTTAATATTATTAAATAATGATAAAGGAGAAAAAAAGATGAGCGATATGATTAAAATTATTAAAGAACGACGGACAATACGTAAATACCTGCCAAAGCCTTTGTCAGAAGAATTGCTAAATACAGTGTTAGAAGCT
>JAIWNQ010000069.1 GCA_020216745.1 Candidatus Hydrogenedens sp. | reverse complement strand
GGACGCTGGGCTCAGTCTTGGGCAAATACCCAATGTTGGCAGGTTATTGTAGTGAAAGATGAAAAGATAAAAAAGTCACTTCAAGAAACACTTCCTAAAGGGAATCCTTCTTATCAGGCAATTATGGACGCCCCTGTAGTGTTATGTCTGTGTGGGAAGAAAAATCTCTCTGGATATTATAAAGGGCAAGTATGTACACACTTTGGTGACTGGATGTTATTCGATTTGGGAATATTTGCACAGAATATCGCCTTGACTGCTTATAGTTTGGGATTGGGAACAGTAATCGTGAGTTTGTTAGACCACAACAAGGCAAAAGAGATATTAGGACTTTCAGACGATGTTGAATTAGTATCATTAATGCCCCTTGGTTTTCCCGCCGATACACCCTCTCCACCACCGCGAAAGGAACTAAAAGATTTCGTTAAATATATGTGATATTGTTATCAGGATGACAGAATATTTTCAAGTAAATCACATTCATGAACTTTTTTTTGGTGTGTATCTACATAATAGGTTTTAATTTCGAAAGGCTGTAATTGTACTGTAAATTGAGTATTAAGAGGTGGAATAATTACGTTGCTTTGCTGAACATTCCCGGTAGGTTCATAAAGTCGTATAATGAATCCTTCCTTGGTCTCAGCTTTCTTAAATGTAGACAGTACAATAGAATTATTGTCAACAATGATACCTGATGTAAAAGGTTGTCCTTTCTTCGTTGGGTAAAAAGATAAAAACATGGGTTTCTCATTATGAGCAAGAGCCTCGTTATCAATAGTACGAAACCTCACAGAAGAATTTCCTCCTTGCAACCAAAATCGGAAAATTCGCTCTCCTTGTTCCATTCGTGGAGTAAATCTATCTTGTGGTACTAATGGTCTATTTTTGAATGGCAACGATGAATAAGCAGGTGAATGGAGTAATGTAAGTCGAATGGTATTATTAATAAAATCGGAACCATAGATACCATCATTAATAATTGTTAAAGCACACTTGTTAATAGGCGAATATCCTGCTACCCATTTCTGTGCTACAACTTCATACTCTTCACCCAGTAATTGATCCTTACCAAACACCACTTGACCCACATACTCCGTGTCCTCCCATGGGACTGGAATGCACAGTTTTAGCATGCAGTCTTTTTCAAACCAAAAGACACGAACATCTACTTCAATCTCCGCAACTATTTTAGGAATCTTATATTGCATAATTATGTAAGAATGGTTGTATTTAAATATGGCTTCAACGACAGTTCTAACCTCCCCATCTTCAATAACATGAACTGGTGCCAGTGTATCACTTTTTATGCCACATATCTCTGGGACCTCTTCCTTATCGATTATTGAAAAGTGCCCCTTAATATTGTGATAACATGTTACTTCACTTCCCCATGGGTCTTCGTTATCTTGAATTACAATCGGCAAAAAAGCAGAGGTATTCAAATAATCAACACCATCAACACGATAAAAATCCATTAATCCTGTTTGAACATTAACCCCAGCGTGAATATGTTCTCCTCTAACTTCAATGACCCCGTCAGTAATTTGAGATTTAGGTTGTGGTTTTTCAGGTAAAACCAGTTCCGTAGAGCAGTTAATACGAGTTATCTGGGCTGGTGCCAATGTTGCCTTAAACACCATTCGTTTCCGCCAATCCACCGCAACATTACCATGTTCTTTCTCTACTTGAGAAGGAATTTTATTACCATCTATAAACATTTGTGGATAAACAAAAGTATCCTCAAAATTAAAATCAGGTAAGCAAAATTCAACATCAAAAATTTGAGTTATCGGGAAAGGATGAGGATTAAAACCAAAAATAGGTACTATTTGTTTAGAAATTATTTCTTCTGTTCTACACAATGAAAAAAAACACCGTGCTTTGATGCGGGATACAATATTTAACCCATAGTCTAATATTTGTATCCCTTTTTCTTCTACAGGCGGAATAGATGAACCAGGTAAAATGTCATGAAATTCTGCAAGTAATAAGTTTTCAAGGGCATCCTTAAATTCTTGAGATGGATATTCCATTAATCCATGAATAGCACAAATACTCGCCATCTTTTCAGTCATATATAATTCATTTTCCAATTGGCGATGCTTCTGTTTAATTCGAATTTGTGAGGTATAACAACCCGGTGCCCATGGATTTAAATCCCTCATGACCATAGGAAAAGAAATTTGTTCTTGTTGTAATTCCTCAAAGAATAGGTCAGGTGTTGAATGAAAAATGTCGTCCTCCTTCTCGTGATGTATAAGGTCCCTTAAGTCCTGACAATCTTTGAATGAAGGTCCTCCACCATGATTTCCAACACCCCATAATACAAGACCTGTGGTATGTTCTGGATGGTCTTGTATCCATTGTTCAACTTTTTCTCGTGCTTTGCCTAACGGGGCATTATACCAACCTATAAACCTATATGCTAATATTTCTGAACCGTCATAACCTTGCCATATAAAACCTTTTTCTGGTAATGAAAATATTTCCGCATGAGGTCTACCAAATAGATAATATTTGTACCCAGATTTGGCAAGAATTTGAACCAAACCACGAGAATGACCAAAAGGGTCAAAGTTAATAGCCGTTTTTGGGTCTACCCCAAATTTATCCTTGAAATAATTCTTACCAATGAGAATATGACGCACAAAAGATTCTCCAGATGGCATATTGCAATCTGGTTGTAAAAACCATCCCCCCATAATGTTCCATTTCTTTTTTTGCACCTGAACCCGTATCCTCTCAAATAATTCAGGGTCAAATTGTTCAACCCATTTATATAAGATAACTTCATTATGATTAAAAATAAACTCCTCAAATTGCTCACATAATTCTACCGCAGTACGAAAAGTAGATAAGGCTTCTCCGGCTCCTTCTTCCCATTCCCATAACCAACAAGGGTCTAAATGAGCATTACACAATAAATGAATCCTTCTTTTTGGCATATCAAATCCCTTTACTTTGTATCTGTTGAAGAGTTATTTCTTTTCAACGGTTTTAAGTGAAATTTCAAATTGCTGTTGCACAAACTCTAAGTGGCGTGACAAAATCAATTCGGCTAATTCACCATCACGGGACTCAAACGCTTCTAATATTCGTTCTGCTAAACGGTCTAATTTTTGTTTCCCAATCAGAAGAATATCAACCATCTCATTTATTTTTAAAAATGCTTGCCACATTGTATTGTAAAGCAATTCATAAATTTGATTGCGGGTAGCCTGGGCAAAAAGCTTAAAAAAACGTTCATTAATCTTTTGCAACTCATCTTGATTATGAATGAAAGACTTCCGTTTTTGGAAAAGATATCGCAACTCATCCAGCTCCTCTTGAGTATGTCTCTCTGCCGCAAGTCGTACCACTTGTCGAACCATGTGGTCTCGAAACTCAAGAATATCTTTTAACAACGATAAATTGATATTTCCTTGTTCATCCTTAATAAGAGTATCAAATAATTCCAAGCCTCCGATGAGGTCTATATCTTGAGCAATGATTCCAGAACCTTGTCGTATTTTAACCAACCCCAACGCTTCAAGCCGTTTAAGTGCTTCACGAATACTATGCCTCGTTGCTTGAAATTCTTCCGCAAGTTCCCGTTCCGTAGGTAATTTCTCACCAGGAAGATAAACTTTATTTACAATTCTTCTGGATAATTCATCAGCAATTATTTTTGACCTCGTCGATAAAATTTTCTTTTTACTCTCTTTATTTTTCATATTTGTCCCACCAATGTTGTAATTATATTTGAAATCCAGTTAAATATATGTTATATTATATAAATTGGTTGAACCAATTTAATAATTAAACTGTAACCTTTATGGAGGAATGAAAGTTATGAAACGTTCTGGTTTTACACTCATCGAATTGTTAGTTGTTATCGCCATTATTGGTATCCTCGCTGCTATATTGTTGCCAGCATTAGCCCGTGCAAGGGAAGCTGCACGTCGGTCTTCTTGTGCTAATAATTTAAAACAATGGGGACTGGTTTTTAAAATGTATGCCAATGAATCTCCAGGCGAAAAGTTCCCGCCCAGCGAATTGGAGTTAGGTTGTGGTATACGTCCTTGTATGGCGTTTGGTCCGTTAATAGGTGTTATCTATCCTGAATATTTAACAGACCCCGCAATTATTTTCTGTCCCTCCGATGCTAAGGACAAATTAGATAATTTTATCGACCCTCAAACAAAAGAATTTACCATGTTGCAGAAAGTAGATGGTAACCGTCAACAAGGTGTAGAAGGTATTGACGCAAGTTATACCTATTCCGCTTTCGTATTTGACCGTTGCGGTAGTGAATACCCAACAAAAGATGTTACCGCTCTTCAAGCATTAGCAAACCTTTTAGGGAACCCCTTAGACCCTACCATCACAGAAGGTGCGGCACAATTTATCGAAGTAATAGAAGATATGATTGACAAATTAAGACCCTACTTCCTTTCTGGTGATGCCAGTGGATTTAGAAAGGAAGCAGATAATGACAGAAAAGTTTCTGATGGGCTTGGTAATGGTGGGGGGAGTATTGTATACAGGTTAAGAGAAGGAATTGAACGATTCTTAATTACAGATATTAACAATCCATCTGCAAGTGCAAAGGCACAAAGCTCCATCTTTATTATGTGGGATAATGTTTCAGACCAGGTTGCAAAATTTAATCATATCCCAGGCGGAAGTAATATTCTGTATATGGATGGCCATGTTGCATTTGTTCGTTTCCCAGGCGAACCCCCAATGGTTAAAGAATTAGCGGCTATTATGCGTGTGTTTGATATAGCTGAATAGTTAATACATAGCACGCAGATATTTTAAAATAAACCGAATTTATCTGCGTGCTTTTTTTATCCACTTAAGTTATTTCACCTCATTCCTCAAAATTCCAATCCGCTTTATTTCTATTTCTACAATGTCACCTTTGGATAAGATGACTTTAGGAGAGCGAGCCCAACCTACACCAGCGGGTGTCCCTGTAAAAATAAGAGTTCCCTGTTTTAAAGTTGTATCCTGGCTTAAAAAAGATACAAGTTGAAAAACATTAAAAATCATGTCAGAACTATTTCCCGATTGCATAACTTGATTGTTTACTTTAGTGGTAATTTCGAAAGAAGTATTTTTATCCCAATCTTCAATAGGAAGTACAAACGGTCCAAGCGGAGCGAAGGTATCAAAACTTTTTCCCCGGACCCATTGTCCTCCACCTAATTCCATCTGCCACCTTCTTGCTGATACATCATTACCTATTGTAAACCCTGCAATATATTGGCAAGCCTCATCAGGTTCTACATCTAATGCATCTTTTCCAATGATAATAACTAACTCTCCTTCATAATCGACCTCATCTCTACATACTCGTGGCAGAATAATAGGTTCAAGATGTCCCGTTAAAGCTGATGGATTTTTCATAAATACCACAGGATATTCAGGGATAGGTTTATTTGTTTCTTTTGCATGTCCACGATAATTCAATCCAATACATAATACTGCAGGTGCATCAATAGGCGGAAGCCATTTTTGTGGATATATCTTTTTATTTGTAATATTAAATTTTGTAAACGGATTTCCCTCTAATTCGTAATAATTTTCATCTTCTCCTAAGGTGATATATTTCCTTAAATTATCATTTGTTATTACTCGTGCCCATTTCATAAAAATATCCTTTCTGTCTCTATGTATATTGTTACTAATCCAATTTTTTTTAATATAGGAATTGATATAGAATTATAAAAGTTATACAAAACATTTTTGAAATAGAAACATTAGATAGGAGTATAACAATGCAATTATCACGTCGAAGCTTTCTTAAAACAACATCTATGTTGATGCCATGTTTAAGTTTAACTGCAAATCTTTTAGCACAGGAACAAAAATGTAAATACTCAATCGCTGCTTGTGATTGGTCTATGTGGACTGAAGGTCCATCCGCATTGGACCTTGCAAAACAAATAGGGTTAAATGGCGTCGAAATATCGGCTGGTAAGCCTGAGGATAAAATCGCCATCGCAAATGTAGATTTACGTGAGCAGTATAAAACAAAGATGAAAGAAACAGGTATACAGATACCATCAATCGCAATGGGATTACTTAATGATGCTCCTTTTGCAAATGACCCACGTGCTGTAAACTGGCTGATAGATACCATCGATTCTGCAAAAGATTTAGGAGCAAAAGTTATTCTATTAGCATTCTTTGGTAAAGGTGATTTGAAAGATAAACAAGGATTAAAGAATGACGATATTGCAGAAATGGTTAATCGGCTTAAAGAAGTGGCTCCAAAAGCAAAAGAATCAGGAATTATTTTAGGTATTGAAAACACACTAACTGCTCAGCAAAATATGGATATTCTTGATAAAATAGGTCATGAGGCATGCAAAATATATTACGATGTAGGAAATTCAACGTATAGTGGATATGATGTCCCAGCCGAAATTCGTATGCTAAAGGATAAAATATGCCAAATTCATTTCAAAGATGGAGCCTTTTATCTCGGCAAAGGAAAAGTAAAAATGGAACCAATTGTAGAAGCAATTAAGGAAATTCAATATCAAGGCTGGTTAGTACTTGAAACAGGACTTCCCAAAATGGATAAGGTTAATGATTTCCAAAAAAATTATAAATATCTATGTGAAATATTCAGTTAGGTCATAATGATAACAAGAAAGGAAAAAGATATGCATAACAAAGAAGGCAAAACAAGACGCGACTTTATTAAGTCAACAGTAGTAATGGCGAGTGCTATAAACATTTTACCATCCCGAATTGTGTTTGGTAGTGAAGCAAATGAAAAAGTCAAGTTAGGATTGATTGGATGTGGTGGTAGAGGACGTTGGATAGCTCATCTATTCGAAAAGAATGCACCATTTGAAATAACTGCAGTTCACGACGTGTTTCGAAAAAGAGCAAAGCGTGTCGCAGAAGAATGCAATGTCCCCGACTCAAAAATATTTGTAGGATTAAATGGATATAAAGACCTTCTCGAAGCAGATGTCGAAGCAGTCGCCATCGAAAGTCCACCTTATTTTCACCCCGAACAAGTACTTTCCGCAGTTGCAAAAGGAAAACATGTGTATTTAGCAAAACCCATTGCTGTTGATGTAAATGGCTGTTTATCATTAATCGATGTATCAAAAAAATATAATAACAAACTATGTTTGCTCGTAGATTTCCAAACACGTAATTATGAACTATTCAAAGAGTGTGTTCAAAAAATTCATTCAGGTATGATTGGAGAACCTGTTATTGGACAGTGTTATTACTACTGCAGTCGTTTAGGAAAACAGGCAGAACCCGGTACCCCAGGTGAAAGATTAAAAAATTGGGCTTTCGACAAAATCCTTTCTGGTGATATTATCGTTGAACAAAATATCCATGTAATTGATATGGCAAATTGGTATCTAAAATCACATCCACTAAAAGCATTCGGAACGGGTGGTAGAAAAGCACGTACAGATGTCGGCGATTGCTGGGACCATTTCTGTGTCCAATTTACATATCCAAACGATGTCATTGTTGATTTTAGCAGTGGGCAATTCACTTATGGTTATGACGATTTATGTATGAGATTATACGGCTCTTTAGGAACTGCAGATACTCATTATGGCGGTATCGTTACCATCGAAGGAAAATCGGAAAGTTGGGAAGGAGGAAAAAGTTCTGATATCTATGAAAAAGGTGCTGTGAATAATATAAAAGATTTTTATGAGGCTATCAAGAGTGGAAAATACCTGAATAATCTCGAAGAATCTGCATATAGTAATTTGACAAGCATTTTAGGAAGAATGTCCGCATATCAAAACAGAACCGTTACCTGGGAGGAAATGATTAACTCAAATGAAAAATTAGAAACTCAACTCGAAATTTCAGAAGAAATTATTAATTCATAAAAAGTTCTACTGGTAAATTAAAACCTTTTAAAATCCCCCTGAAAAATTCTTCAGGGGGATTTTATATTTGACTCTTCAATATCATCAGTTTTTTAATCATTTTTTAATCGCAAATGGTATGAATACAGCAAACATATCTTAGTAAGTAAAACATATTACTTTGTAAATTTTTACATCTCCCCATCCATTTTATTTATATAAAATAAATGTTTTTATTTTAAATTTTTATATTATTTTTAATAAAATTATCAATATTTAACTTGACAATATGTATTTTAAGTGTTATTATATGTAAATATAATAGTAAAATAATAGTAATTTGGTGGAGATAAATAGTGATTATATACCAATCTGAATACCATGTGACTCTTGACAGTAAAAGTAGAATTCTAATTCCTAATGCATTAAAAACAGTGATGAAAGATTACAATCATACTGTTTGGTATTTAACACGAGGCTTTGATAAAAATCTATTACTTTTCCCTTCTGAACTTTGGAAAAAAATTACGGATACGTTAGAGCAACTTCCAACTTTAAATCCCAAGGCTCAATTTTTACGTCGTCGTTTTGTCGGTGGGTCAGTGCAAGTCCGTCCAGATGGTCAGTATCGAATAACCTTACCTGCTCCATTTCGAAAATGGGCAGAGATTTTAGATAATGCGGTGATAGCTGGATGTGGGTCATATCTTGAAATATGGAACGAGAGTTTATGGGATGAATTTTTCCAAACGGATAATATGCAAATAGAGATGAAAAATTTTATGGAGGAGTTATTTCCTCTTACAAATATAAATCAAAACTTATCCTGATAGGAGGTTGGTTATGGAAATTGAAAAAGTGGATTATGGGCATGTCATTCTCATTCGGGCTTCAGGTGAGCTTGATGAGAAAAATATGTGTGAGTTACGGCTGATTATTGCCGATTACATCCGCCACAAGAGAAATCATGTTGTGGTTAACATGCATGATGTCGAGATGATGGATATGGAAGCATCTGGTTATCTATTAGAATGTTTACAGATGGCAAGGAGAAAAGGAGGCGATTTAAAGTTAGTATCTCCTGCAATTTTTGTCGAACAGCTCTTCCGTTTTCTCGGAATTTGGCATTATTTTGAGATATATCCAAACGAAAAGAACGCTATCGACGCATTTAAACTTGTAGCATAAACATTTAACCATTTCCAACAGATAAACTGGAGGAAATCTTTTGACTTTTTATGTCAATAATTTATGATTAGCAAACCTTATCATATACCAGTTATGGCAAAGGAAGTTGTAAAACTTCTAAGAGGTAAGGAGAGAGGGATTTTTGTTGATGCTACAATCGGTGCTGGAGGTCACACCTCTATTTTTCTTGAAGAATTATCACCCCAAATGGTAATAGGTATTGACCGTGATCCTAAATCTATCCAACTCTGTAGAGAACGTTTTAAAAACGAAACAAGAGTAAAACTTTTTCATGCAAACTATTCAGATATGGAAACAATAATTAAAGAAATTGGATTAGAAAATGTCGACGCAATATTAATTGATGCAGGTATATCAAGCTTTGCATTAGAAGACTCTTCACGTGGACTTTCATTCCAGATAGATGGCCCTTTAGATATGCGAATGAATCCAAATGATGACGAACCATTAAGTTATTTGTTAGCAAAAATAGAAATTCAATCTCTCTCAAAAATCTTAAAAGAATACGGAGATGTTCCAAAACATTTGCGTGTTGCAAAAGTTATTATTGATGAGCATAAAAAAGGTAGATTAAAAAAAGTTTCAGATTTAGTAAATGTAATATTAAAAATATTTCCTGCAAAAAATAAATTACCCGATGAAGTAAGACAAATATTTCAAGCATTAAGAATTGCAGTAAATAAGGAGCTATTCCACTTAAATAAAGGTTTATGGGCAGGATTAAAAATATTATCAGAAGGTGGTATTTTTGTTGTAATAAGTTTTCATTCAGGTGAAGATAGAATTGTAAAATCAGTGTTTCGACTTATTACACATCCTTTAAAAGAATACTCATCTAATGGGTTCCTAAAACGAGAAATACCACCAATAGCCCAAAATTTAACTCCGAAACCTCTGATACCTTCAAAAGAAGAGATACAAAATAATCCAAGGTCAAAAAG
>JAIWNQ010000068.1 GCA_020216745.1 Candidatus Hydrogenedens sp. | reverse complement strand
TGCAAAGATGAGGTCAATACAAAAAATGTCAAATAACTATTTTGAAATATTTTATTCAAGGGGAATGATGAACTAATGAGTAATAAGTATGTCCAAATAAGAAAAGAAACCTTATTTGTCGGAACATTATATTTAATACCTATCCTAATCGTTGCAGGTGTATTAGCGGTAGACTTGTACATCAATGTTCAAAAACAAAAGTGGGATTATCTTAAAATTGATGCAAAACGAGATATAAGAAAATGGATTGGCTACAAAATAAACGAAGGAGAAGTAAAAGAAGACAAACATGATACACCAGCAATCAATAAAAATAATTTAAATTCAACCCCTTCTACAGGGGAATCAGAAGAACGAACCTTTGTAAATTATTTATCCCAATTAATCAATATGTTTAGATTTAAGAAAAAACAACAGGAAGTAGATGATGAAAATATAGAGTTTGGTCTAAGGGCTCTAATGTCAGAGATAGAGTCATTGAAAGCCGAAAAATCAAGATTAGAAAACCTTCAAAATATGACCCGTTTAGGCTATCAACTCGGCTTATTTACGCCAAGTCCCGAGCAAATTGTTCGTATCCCATATAGTAAACAAGAAAGAGAACGATTAGTTCAATATGCCTCGTCTGATATGTTATTCCCTGAAAAACCGAAAAAAACCGAAATGATATTCGTGGCGAATGAGGAAATAAAAGAAAACAAAAGTGTATTAGATAAAATTTATGATTATATTGACCAGAGCGTGTCATCAATAAGACAAAAAATACTTAAAGAGGGATTAAAGTCTTCACCAGCAATAGCAGAACCTAAAAAAATCGATGGGAACCCTGTTAAAGGAGAAGTTGTTGAAAAAACCACTGAGGAAAAAAAGAACGATAAAAGTGTAAACAATATTGACTTTTCAACTGAATTTTTACTTGAGGAGATGTAGCATATGTTTGGGAGGTTAATTAAAAAATCACCATTCGATATTGAAGATGATAGTCCACGAATAATATCAATTGATAGAATTGCTTACCTGCAACTAATTTTATGGATGATGTTTTGTATTATTATTGTTCGGCTTGTTATTGTTTGTTTTTTCCCAAAAACAATTGTTAAAAAATCTGCTCTCTCTCATTCTGGGAAAATAGTGCGTGAGAATCCACGGGGTTCAATATATGATAGAGCCCAAAATTTACTTGCCTATTCTGTTTATACCCCTTCTTTATTTTGTTCACCTGCAGATATCCTGTATCCCGATGAAATGGCAGAAATGGTTTCAAAAAAATTAGGTTTGGATTATGAATTAGTCCGACAAAAGATGATTCAAACGGATAAGGCTGGAAATAAATTGCGGTACGTGCTTATTCAACGAGCCGTTGAGAATCTTTCAAAAGCAGAATTGGAAGATTTTATTAGTAAACTTAATAAATGGCATGATAAGAAATATAAAGAGTCGCAAAAGAAAGACGAAAACAAGTTAACACTATGGCAGGAGATTCTATTTTATTTAAGGGACAAGCCAGATGAAGACCCAATTATGCAAAAAAGAGGCAAACCCCTTTTTATAAAATATGAATGGCTTCGTCAATACCCACATCAAGATGTAGGCGGAAATATTATTGGATTTGTGGCAAGAAATGATAGTAAGGATGGGGGACGGATTGCTGGCATGGATGGAATAGAACGAGATTGGGACCGCTATTTATACGCAGACCCAACTGAAATAACAGGTAGAAAGACAGGTAATGGATTTATTCTTCCATCAACATCTCAAGAACAACAAGGACAATGTCCAGGGGCTAATTTAGAACTTACAATAGATTTAGAAATTCAACATGTTTTAGAAAAAGAATTAGATAAAAGGATTATCGAGTGCAATGCTTCTGATGGGATGGGAATTATTATGAATCCATACACAGGAGCAATATTAGCTATGGCTTCTCGACCTTCGTACGACCCAAATCTCCCAGAAACAAGACAGGGTGATGCACTTAAAAATAAGGTGCTTTACGAATTGATAGAGCCTGGTTCTACATTTAAAGTAATTACTGCAAGTGCAGGTTTAGAAAAAGGTGGTTTTACAAAAGATACTATTATTAACTGCGAAGGTGGAAGTTATCGAGTTGGGAATAAAGTAATCCGCGACGTCCACGGTATGGGGGCAGTTCCTTTCTGGAAGTGCTTTGAACAATCCAGTAACGTCGGTTTTGTTAAAGTGGGACAGAAAGTCGGTTTAGACACTCTAAGAGAATATGTTAAAAAATTTGGTTTTGGTACAAAAGCACTTAGTGACATATCTACCGAACGAATAGGAGCAATCTCAACCAACAGAGCTGAAACAACATTGAGTTCAATGTCTATTGGTTATGCTGTTAATGTCACACCTATTCAATTAGCACGAGCTTATGCTGTGATAGCAAATGGTGGTTATTTAGTGGAGCCTTATCTTGTTGAAAAGGCAGTTCTCCCTTCGGGTGAAGTGATATATGAACATAAAGCGGAGTCTTTTACAAGAGTTATTCAACCAGAAACTGCGGAAACTATAAGAACATTATGCCATCAGGTTGTTCTTAAAGGAACAGGGAAATCTGCAAATATCCCTCAATATAAAGTCGGGGGAAAAACAGGTACCGCTCACACCGCACGACCGAGAAGCGAAGGAGGCGGTTACGACCCCAATAAAATTATTTCGGTCTTTTCTGGTTTTGCTCCAGTAACAAATCCCAAAATTGTAGCAGTCATTGTTATACGTTATCCAATGTCAAAAATTAAGTACGGTGGATATGTTTGCGGTCCTGTATTTAAAAATGTAGTTTATTACACTCTAACACGGCTAAAAGTTCCCCCAGACCCTGTACCTCTTGAATTACTCAAACAAGATGGTTTTATAGCAGAAAATAGCGTTGAAAAAGATAACGACGCCTTATATTTTGAAAGTATTGAACCACAATGGATTAATGAAATCTTAACAGATGAACCTTCTATGCCAGTAAATGAAAAAGCCACTGACTCCTTGTTTGCAGACACGGGAAAAAAATCCCCTAATAAAAAGGCAGAGGAAAAAGTAAAACCTTCAATCCCTGTAAATCCATTATCTGAAGAAGAACTCATAAAAATGGCTAAAGAATCTGAAACATTGCCGAATCTTTTAGGATTAACTAAACATCAAGCGTTGAATGTATTGACCGCATTAAAGATTGAATATGAATGTAATGGCTATGGAAGAGTTATTTCCCAGATTCCATTCCCAGGAGCACCTTTAGAAAATGTTGATGTGTGTCAACTAAATTTTTCTGGTGTCGTAGAAGATGAAATGAAAAAGACATCAGTAACCGCAAAGGAATAGAGATGAATCTTCGGGATATTGTTCAGCGTTGGAAACTAAATTCCTCACTACCCATTCCAGAAAAAGAGGTAAGAGGAATAACCGAGAATTCAAAAAAAGTACAGGAAGGATGTATTTTTGTTGCTATTCGTGGGGAACATTCTGATGGTAGTATTTACATCCCTGAAGTTATAGAAAAAGGAGCAATCGCCGTTATCAGTTCTGCCACACCTCCCGAAGAGTGGGCTTTTTTATTAGCACAGAGACAAATACCCTATTTCATTCATGAAACTCCACGACAGCTCTTAGGTGAAATCGCTCATTTCATTGCAGGTGACCCGACAAAATCAATGGTTGTTATTGGTATTACTGGAACAAATGGAAAAACAAGCACGACCTTTTTAATCGAAAGCATCTTAAAGGAGGCAGGCATCTCTGTAGCCCGTTTTGGAACCCTTGGCTACAATTTTGGAGACCAACAGATAGATGCAATTCATACCACACCTTTTAATGAAGATTTAGTTGCACTCTTCTCCAGAGCAAAACAGCAGGGTATTACCCATGTGGTGATGGAGGTTAGCAGTCATGCACTTGCACAAGACCGAGTTTCTGGAATCCATTTTACAATTGGTGCTTTTACAAATTTGACGCAAGACCATCTGGACTTTCATAAAACGATGGAAGATTACCTAAAAGCAAAACTTCGACTCTTTGAAATGTTACCTTCTGATGGAGGCATCGGTGTCGTAAATGCCTCAGATTCGTGCGCCGATTATTTTATAAAAGCAACGAATGCCAAATGTGTTACATATGGCTTAAAAGGCGACTATGTTGCAAAAGATATAGAAGGTAGTATGAAAGAAACAAAGTTTCTTCTTCGTACTCCTTTCGGGGAGATAGATGTAAAACTTAATCTTATCGGTAGACATAACGTTTTTAATGCACTTTGTGCTACCGCAGTTGCAGGAGAGATAGGCATTCCATTAAAGGATATACAAAGAGGTATTAAAAACTTAAAATGTGTCCCTGGAAGATTTGAAATAATTGATGAAGGACAAGATTTTACTGTTGTTGTCGATTATGCCCACACGGAAGATGGGTTAAATCACGTCTTACAAACAGCGAGAAATTTAACCAAAGGAAAACTAATTGTTGTTTTTGGATGTGGTGGTGACCGAGATAAAACCAAAAGACCTAAGATGGGGGCGGTTTCCGCAAAATGGGCTGACATCGTCATTCTTACCTCTGATAATCCCAGAACCGAAGACCCGAAGAGAATTTTATTAGATATTGAAGTTGGTGTTCAGAAGATGGGTAAAGACAAAGGCGATAATTATTTTGTTATAGAAAATAGGGAAGAGGCTATAGAATTTGCTTTGAGCAAAGCAAAGCCTAATGACATCGTTATTATTGCTGGGAAAGGGCATGAACCCTATCAGATTATCGGTACCCAGAGATTCCCATTTGATGACCGTGAAGTGGCGCGTAAACTTTTGAAAGGAAAATAGATGGCTTGGGAATATACATTGGGAGAATTAACAAAAGTTGTCCATGGGAAGTTAAATGGAAACAAACATGCAGTATTCTCCGGTGTTTCTACCGATACCCGAACAATTAAACCTGGTAATATTTTTTTCGCTTTGCCCGGAAATAAAGTTGATGGACATCAATTTGTCCAGGAAGCTATTAACAAAGGTGCCATTGCTGTTATTGTTTCAAAAGAGACCAATGAATCGTCTATTTATGTCCCGAATACATTATATGCATTACAGCAATTTGCAAGATGGCACAGAACAAATTTAAAAGCAAACATATTTGCTATTACTGGTTCCTGTGGTAAAACTACAACAAAAGAATTAGTTTATTCTGTGTTAAATAAAAAATATAAGGTCGTAGCATCAAAAGGCAATTATAACAACGAATTAGGTTGCCCTCTTTCCCTTTTACAGATGGATGAAGAAACAGAATGGGGTATTATCGAAATGGGGGCAGGAAAACCTGGCGATATTGCAGAATTATGTGCAATTGCATACCCTGAAGAATCTGGGATTACAACGATAGCCCCTGCTCATCTGGAACGATTGGGCAGTATTGATGGTGTGGCAAAAGAAAAAGCAAACATCGCCAAGTGCCTCCCTCCATGGGGAAGTTTCTATGTTAACAAAGATGACCCCTATTGTGTTTCTATAGCCAACCGAATTTTAGTACCAAAAATTTACTTCGGGCAAAATGGAGACATATCCATAAAATCCATCCAGAGGGTCTCAGATAGCAAATTGAAAGTTGAAGTGGAACCCGTAGGTGTCTTCAATTTGCCATTATGTTCCCGAGCCTATCTTTCAAACTTTTTATTTGCAATTGCAGTATCATTTAAACATCAAATTCCTGCAGATGAAAAAAGTCTGTGTGACGCTTATGAACGGGCAGGCAGAATAAGAATATATAAAATTGGAGAGTTATTTATTATTGACGATTCATACAATGCAAACCCCGCAAGTATGAATTCCGCATTAGAGTATTTATCTCTGATAGCTCCACAAGGGTATCGATGTGCTGTACTTGGCGATATGCTTGAATTAGGTGAAGCAAGTGGACAATATCATTTTTCGTTAGGAAAAGAAATAGCCAATTACGGTGTTGATAATCTATTTCTATATGGAAATTACGCCAATGAGATAGCCAAAGGAGCAAAGTTAGGAGGAGTACCAAAAATATATATAGGTTCTACTCATGAAGATATTGCAGACAAATTATTGAATATTATTCAGCCTCAAAGCTTTGTTTTAGTCAAAGGTTCCCGTGGAATGACTATGGAAAAAGTTATAGAAACTTTAAAGAGAAAAATAGGATTAATAAATGAATAATAAACATATTACTATAATAACTCTATTTAATCTTATAAATATCAATTTATTTATGATAAGGGTATAGAATGCTTTATTACATAGCAATATTGCTAATTCCATATATCGATTTAATGAATGTTTTAACCTACCATACTGTTCGGGCAGGTGGTGCGGTATTCACATCATTTCTTTTGACCCTGTTTATTGGTCCTTCCGTTATCCATAAATTGAGAGAGATGAAAATAGGTCAATATATAAAAAAAGAATATGTAGAAGACCTGCATCATCTTCATAAAGGGAAAGCTGGAACACCTACTATGGGAGGAATTTTAATCCTCATTTCAACATGTATTTCCCTTCTTATTTGGGGGCGACTTACCAATAGATGTTTGTGGCTTGCCCTAATAATATTCGTAGCACTGGGAATTTTAGGTTTTGTGGACGACTATATTAAATTAAAACGAAAACATAACGACGGACTTCGGGCAAGAGATAAACTTCTTGGTCAGATATTAATAGGTGTAATATTCGGTATCTATCTCTATTTTAATCCAATTACACCAGGCCCAATTTACATAGTGCATTCAGATGTTAAAAATTGGGCTTTATTATGCAATCAATTGAGTGAAGCATTAAAACAACACAATGAAACACCTCATTCAATCATCTGTTCTCAAATACCTCCCATATTAAAAGAACATCTCCTTCAATTAAATTTAGAAAAGGAACTTGAAATTGAAGAACAACTCCTTATTATTCGCGTCTTAAATCAGATTATTGATAATGGAACCTGGCATCAAAACCCAATGTGGAAAAATGAAGATATAGGTCAAGAAGCCATGTCATATTTATTAAGCAATAAACAATTAATTCCTTATCAAAAACAGCGATTAAGCAGATTAATTTTAGAGCATGTATTTAAGGATGCCTTTTATCCTTCCCCTTCCTCTCTACATACAAAAGTCGGTGTGCCAGGGTTTAAAAATCTATTTATTCCACTCGGCATCTTATATATTTTATTTGTTGCTTTTATAGTGGTAAGTGTTTCAAATGCAGTAAATTTAACCGATGGCTTAGACGGTTTGGCTATAGGGTGCTCTATTATCTCAATCATGGCTTATGCCGCAATTGCGTATATTGTAAGCCGTGCCGATTGGAGTAGGTATTTGTTCCTCACGTATGTCCCAGAAGCAAGCGAACTCTTTGTTTTCGGCTCTACATTGTTAGGGGCAGGTTTAGGTTTCTTATGGTATAACGGGCATCCAGCAGAAGTGTTTATGGGGGATACAGGCTCCTTGTCATTAGGTGGCGCTTTAGCCACGTTAGCTGTCTTAACAAAGCAAGAACTTTTGCTACCCATTGTTGCAGGTATTTTTGTGCTTGAAGCAGGAAGTGTTTTATTACAGGTAGCCTCCTTCAAACTTACAGGAAAAAGAATTTTCCGTATGTCTCCACTTCACCATCACTTTGAATTATTAGGTTGGACGGAAACAAAAGTAACTCTCCGCTTTTGGATAATAGCACTGTTATTTGCATTACTTAGTTTAGGAACACTCAAATTACGATGAACAAAACAAAAGAAAAAATAATGACCTCGCGTAGATTCCTGGTTCTCGGGGCAGGAAAATCAGGTCTTGCAGTAGCGAAACTTTTAAAACAGCAAAACAAGATAGTCATTGTTAACGACCGAAAAGAAATAAAAGAACTGCCCGATACTGTCAGACAACTTGAACAACTGGAAATTCCATTTATATTTGGAGAACACCCCTTAAGTCTTTTATCTTCTACAGATGTTATTATCGTAAGCCCTGGAATTTCACCCAATATAAATATAATAAAAACAGCGATGGGGAAAGGCTATCCCATTATCGGTGAACTTGAATATGCTTCTTATTTTATTAACAAACCAATAATTGCTATCACAGGAACAAATGGTAAAACCACAGTAACTACTTGGATTTATTGCACATTAAGAGAATTAGGAATAAACACCGCCTTAGGGGGAAACAACGATACTCCGCTTTCAGATATCGTTCTATTAGCCAAGTCCTATGATTGGATTGTTGCAGAGGTTAGCAGTTATCAACTTGAATATTGCTATGATTTCTATCCCCAAATAGCAGGTGTATTAAATGTAACTCCTGACCACATTTCACGCCATTCGACGCTCAAAGAATACGCTGATGTAAAATCAAAGATATTTAAAAATCAACAAAGAGGGGATATCGCAATAATCAATGAGGATGATGATTGGGTTCGACAGATGAAAATACCCACAGATGTTAGTCAATACAGATTCTCATTAGAAATGAAAGTTCCCACTGGTGCATGGATTGAAAATGAAAATATTCATTTTAATGAAACATATCTCGGACATATACAACAAATCCCCTTAAAAGGGAAACATAACCTTGCAAATGCCTTAGCGGTTCTGTGTGCATTATGTCCCATAATAGAATCACCAGAAAAGGTATTTAAAGCAATGTGTTCCTTCAAAGGAGTACCCCATAGAATCGAATTTATTGCCCAAAAAGATGGTGTAGAGTTTTATAACGACTCAAAGTCTACAAATGTAGAAAGTTTAAAAGTGGCTTTAGAAAGTTTTAACCAGCCAATCATTCTTATCGCAGGTGGTCAGGGAAAGGGTGCAAGCTATCAACCATTACGTCCACTAATTCAGGAAAAGGTTTGTTTTCTAATTACATTAGGAGAAGACGCCCATAATATAGAAGAAGCATTTTCAGATTTGGTAAAAACAACCCGTGTTAATTCGATGGAGGAAGCAGTTCAAACAGCATGGGAGAACGCATTCCCTAATGCAGTAGTTTTGTTATCACCAGCTTGTGCCAGTTTTGATATGTATCCAAATTATGAATTTCGTGGAGAACATTTCCGAAAATGTGTTCAGCAACTCTTAAGAAAGGAGTGATATATTATGCATAAAGATGCATCAGCAATCCTCATCATTACAACAATATTAATAATCGTTGGTATTTTTGTTAATTACAGCGTTGAAGGTATTGAGAAAAACCTTCAACAATTTTTAACAAAACAAATAATAATACTGTTGATCGGATTTGTTGCATTTCTGTTTATGTTATTTTACGATTATCATTCATTACTAAAACCTCTATTTTTATCCGTATTTTCAGCAGTATGTATTATACTTTTAATCCTTGTCCTTGTTGTTGGCGATAAGTCTCATGGTGCCAAACGTTGGATTCTGCTCCCTATGAATTTCACCTTTCAACCATCTGAAATTACAAAGTTTCTTGTCATACTATCTATAACATGCTATTTAAGTGAATGTTATTCAAAACTTAAAAAAGTATTGTTCGGTCTTTTCTTGCCACTGATAATCAGTGGATTTTATGCAGGGTTAATCTTCTTGGAGAACGACCAGGGAATACCTACAGTGATAATGGTAACAGTACTGTGTATGATGTTCGTAGCGGGGATTCGGATTAGGCAAATGATAGTTAGTGCTACTGCCCTAAGTGTTGTATTTGGTATTGCTATTTTCATGAAACCTCACCGTATATACCGTATTATATATACATGGTTCCCAGAATGGGATCCCTCTGGAAAAGGATGGCATATCATACAATCATTAGTCTCATTTTATCGCGGAGGTTTATTTGGTGTTGGAATTGGTGCTGGTGAACAGAAATTAAATTATTTACCTGAAGCAAATAAAGATTTTCCATTTTCGCTTATTACTGAAGAAATGGGTATGTTAACTGCCTTACTCCTTGTTTTATTATTCTTCCTATTTATCTACTACGGTTTTGAAATTGCACGGAAAGCCCCCGATATTGAAGGTTCTTTACTTGCTGTCGGTGTCA
>JAIWNQ010000067.1 GCA_020216745.1 Candidatus Hydrogenedens sp. | reverse complement strand
CATGTATGGTTGGGATTCAGGCAATAGTAATGATTTTTGTAAATATGGGTCTACTACCAATTAAGGGAATGTGTTTACCATTAGTTAGTAGTGGTGGCTCTTCTTTTTTGGCAACAATGATGATGATTGGTTCTCTTGTAAATATCGGAATTCAGGAGGAAAGAAAGGAACCTGCATTCGCTAAAAAAATACCTATTTTCCTTCCTACAGCAAATATTTTTCAATAAAGCAAATAAAATAACTATAAGTTTCTATTATGCTCACTGAAGAACTAAATTATTATCTCCCTGAACATTTAATTGCACAACAACCTGTGAGACCACGTGACTCGTCTCGCCTGCTTGTTGTCTCCCGAGAGACAAAAAAGATTAAAGAAGATATCTTTCGTAACCTGCCAAATTATTTATTACCTGGAGATGTTATTGTCCTTAACAACACAAAGGTAATACCAGCACGTTTAATGGGATATAAAGAGAAAACAGGCGGAAAAGTAGAAGTTTTCCTGTTAAAACAAATTGATGATTACGATTGGATTGCATTGGTTCGACCCTCCGCAAAAGTAGCAAAGTCAACAAAAGTTGTATTCCATCCAGAACTGACATGCGAAGTATTAGACTTCCTCGGAGAAGGAAAAAGATTGGTTCGATTCCCAAAATCTAATATTATGTCTTTGATAAAAAAAGTTGGATTAGTACCCTTACCCCATTATATTCATAGAGACAAACCAGACCCCAAAGATATTCTTAGGTACCAAACTATATTCGCCCAAAAGTCAGGCTCCGTTGCCGCTCCAACAGCAGGATTACATTACACAAACCGAGTGTTTAAAAAATTACAACAGAAAGGAATTGACATTTGTTTTGTAACACTACATGTAGGATATGGAACATTCAAGCCAATCACCTCTGAAAAACTTGAACAACATATTCTTGACCAAGAAGAATACTTTTTTAGTGAGCAAACCGCAATGTTACTAAATGAAAAAATGAAAAAGGGAAATAGAATTGTTGCTGTCGGAACAACGGTTACACGAGTACTTGAAACTCAATATAAAAACGGACAATTTTTTAGTGGCTCAGGATATACAAATAAATATATCTATCCACCTTATACATTTAAAGCCATAGACATTTTGCAAACAAACTTTCATTTACCCAAATCGTCTCTTCTCGCGTTAGTGTTTGCTTTCGCTGGTAAAGAACTAATAATGCAGGCGTATCAATATGCAATTGAACATAATTTCCGTTTTTATTCGTATGGTGATACAATGTTAATTTTATAATAAAAAGAGATGTGGTTATGCTACAAATTTCAAAATGTATGTATTTTGATTCTGCCCATAAAAATGAACATAAAGGAGGCAAATATGCAAGCCTTCATGGGCATACATTTTTTATCGAGGTTATCGCCCACGGAGAAATTGATGAGCGATACGGTTGGATTGTCGATTTTAGTGAGATTAAAAAATATTTAGCACCTATCATCTCTACCCTTGACCATTCCTATTTGAATGAAATTCCAGAATTGAAAGATAACGCAACACTTCCCTATATAAAACATTGGATTATTCAGCAACTCACTGAAAAACCATGGTGGTTCAAAGATATACAAATTGGAATTGTTGGTGACCTTAGTTTCGCACCACATTTATGCCCCCCAATACATTCTCTTCCAGAACTATGGTGTTTTTCTTTTGAATCTGCACAATCATTACCTAAACTTCCGTTAGAACATCCTTGCCACCGTCTCCATGGACATAGTTACTTTGTAAAAGTGCATTCAGACCAAATGGAGTCGCTACCCAAAGCATTAAAAGAAATATATGACATACTTGACCATCGCTGGTTAAACGAGATAGAAGGATTAGAACAGGCTACAAGTGAAATATTAACCCTTTGGATCGTTGAAAAATTAAGATATTTAGGTCATAAACCAGATACAGTGATTGTTCAAGAAACCCCATCCTCCTTTTGTCTATGGAAAGACGAAATAAAATAGACATTATAAACAACATTAGTTAGCAAACTTATTAATAAGGACTATTTTGAGAACCGCTATCAACTTCACTCGGGTAGGAAGTATCAAAAGTCAAAATCGGCTGATTCTTAGAGTTTCGGGACTCATTAGCACAGGTTACACGAATAGCTGCCCTGTCTTGAAATACACAAGACCATTCACAAATTCCACAACCAATACATAAGTTAGGGTCAACCTCAGGCTGTTTAATTTTTACTACGTTCCCATCTCTCGTGATAACTTCCCGCTCAACAAGATATATAGCCTTAGGTGATAAAGGACAATGCTCTTCACAAACAGCACATTCCCGACCATAAGAGTAGGGAATACATCTACCTTTGTCAAAGGTGGCAAGTCCAATCTTTGTCTTTTGTTTTTCTGCTAATGTCAATGGTTGAATAGCCTGAGTTGGACAAACCTGACCACACATGTTACAACTATATAGACAATAACCAATTTTGGGGACTAATTTTGGAGTCCAAAGTGCCTCCCAACCAGCCTCAATTCCTGTCGGTTGAATAGCATTTGTCGGACACACTCGCATACATGCACCACATTGTATACACCGTTGGAGAAACTCTCGTTCCATTCTTGCACCTGGTGGACGAATAAGCATATCAGGAAAAGGCTGTCCTTGCTTTGCCTGCGGAACTACACGAAAACCAAGCATCCCAACAGTACCAGTTGCCATAGCCGTAAGAATCGTCCTTCTTGGATAGTCGAGTTGTCCGGTTTTAATTTTAGGCTTTCCTAAACGTTGGAATTGAAATGAAATAGAGTCGGATTTGCAGGAAGCAACACAATTCCAACAAACAAAACACTCCGTAGGTAGCCAATTACCACGCTGGTCAGGTTGTGCTCCTGCTGGACATGCTTTACTACATTGACGACAATTAATACATGTATTTTCATCATTGAACAATCTTAACAACGGCTTCTGAGAAATAATACCTAAAAGACCACCAAGGGGACATATATAACGACACCAAAAACGTGGACGAACAAAGTTAAGTCCTGTTACAAAAATAAGCGTGAAAAAAATAATTGTCCCTTCCGTGTAGAAGGTTTTTTGTGTCATTCTAAAAATATCAGTTCTAAGTTTCTGATAGATAGGTTCTGTTATTTTGGTAATACGTAATCCCAATATTTTTGGGTCTTCCCTATAAATAGCTGTGCTTGCCTCTTCAACACCTATATGGATCGCAGGGAATACTCCCGTTGAAAGTGCCCGATAGAAAAATGAAAATGGATCAAAGATGCCAAACCAATGCCCTCCAAAAAGACTCATGCCCAACATAGCAAATAGAATGAAATATTTGACACGATGGGCAGAAGTCCGACTTTGATATTCTTTCCTTTTTTTACCTCTTTGGGCTAACCATGAAAAAAACGTATGATACGCTCCAAATGGACAAAACCAACCACAAAATACCCTACCTAAAATTAAGGTTACTACTACAGTTATTAGGCACAGCAATGATAAAGTGATAAAACTCCAGGTTGATAAGAGAGTTAACAAGAAGATTAATGGGTCAAGATGAAAAAAGATTTTGTAGGGTTCAGCATTATTGCCTGGTTCGAGAAAATGTAATTGCCACGCAAGTACCAGAAACAAAACAAAAAAAATCAACTGCGATAGACGCCGTATCCACTGCGTCCATGAACGAGGTTTCTTAAACTTCATGGTGATTATACTATGATTTCTTGAAACTTTAATTTATTTTTATAATCTATTTGACCTAAACCCGCTTCAAAGCCTTTCATCACGGTCCCAATTTTTTGAGGTTCATATCCTAATATCTCACTGCCAAAAGCATCCAGAGCAACAATGTCAGTCGATACCGCAACAATATTTAGCCTCTTTACATCCTTCAGGTCACCTCCCGTTGGACCGTTAGCAGTCAACACACGTATAGCATCAAGTATACTGATTTTTGGTTTCATATATGCAGTAATATCTTTAATACATGTTGGCAAATCTTGATGGAACATCCGACGATTTTCTATCACGCCCATATAATTTTTCATTGCTAACGTTACTGTAGTCGAAGCATGATGCTTTGCAACAGGTATATCAATTACAATATCCGATTCTATTATTTCTGGGTATAACGGTATCTTTTTCACCCGTTCACCACCAATATCAGTCTCCTTAAAACGGCTACGGTCAATATATATAAGTTCAGCACCTGTTTCCTTAGCCACATTAGCAATCCCACTGGTTACATAGGATTTTGTTGCATCGTTAACTGTATTGTCACCAATCTTCACTGTTTTGGCACCCGCATTAAAACAAAGTTCAATAACTGTCCTTAATAAATCTGGGTTCGTATTTGCCGCTTGTTCTGGCGTCCTATCCCACGCCATATTTGGCTTAATCCAAACTACATCACCTTTCTTAATAAACCGTCCCATACCTCCAAGTGATTCAATAGCCTTCTTGGTTAACTTTTCTGCTATCTCACGTGTCGGTTCTTCTACAATAGGTTCTCCTTTCCATTTACAGACAACCATATCAAGCGGTGCCGATGTGTCCTGAGCCTTCGCCATTAAAGGTTGTAAGGCTAATGCGCCTGCAAAACAACCTGTCTCAATGAAGAATTGCCGTCTTGTTCTCTTGTTCATAAGCGTTGCTCCTATTTATTATTCAAAATTTATTTAGCAGTGTTTATTTATTATACAACAAAACAACGCAATTTTACTCACTTTATTAGACAAAAATTAGATACCACCAGTTTCTTTAATTATTTCAGGATGAAAATATGTTACTTGGTTAGTTGCATAGAAAACTGTTTGCCTAAATAATCAAAGTCCCTAGACATATCTTTCCATATATGTTCTACATTCTCTTTGGTTATTAAATTACAATTCCATTGATAACTTTTTAACTTTTTATAAAAATGTTCCGATTGCGAAAAGGGCACAAGAGAATCTTTTGTCCCATGAAATAAAAATACAGAAGGAGGCGACGTTATATCTTCAAATGGGAAAAAAAATGGTGATAAGTCTTTCAAACGAGGTTCGATTTCCTCAGCAGGTGGTTCTATCTCATCTTCAAGAAAAGATTTTTTCCGTATAAGACGTAAAAGGATAGTTTGAATTTCCCAGGATGACGTTGTCATAGAATAAAATGATAATAAATCAACTGGAGAGCAAAATAAAGCAATCGTTTTTATATATTCATATAGAAATTTTATGCCATCGGTTGCACTTCCAATAAACTTAGGTTCCCTTAAAAGAGCATTCATCGCAAGATGTCCACCAGCAGATATTCCCATAATCCCCAGTCGATTTTTATCTATATCAAATCTGTCTGCATTTCTTATGATGAATTGAATCCCTGCCTGAACATTATGAATCATTTGTATACCATTAAATATTTGGATAGAACCAGGAGATAAAGCAAATACACAATATCCTTGACCACAAAGCACATCATAAAGCCCCAATCCAATATGTTGTATTAATTGGTGTCTATCTGAGAACCATCCATTAGAAACAACATCAATAATACCTATCCCATTACTTTTCCCAATAGGCTTAAATATATCCATCGTAAGAGCAATACCATAAGCCTCTGCATATATACAATGAGGTTCATGCACAAATAGCCCTTTTGTCTTAGGTCGTATAGTTAGTTTACTTGCTGGATTATATAATTCCTGCACAGGCCTTAAATACACATGCGTCTTTTTTGGTTCTTCTTTCATATCTATCCATTTATAATTTAGTATACTGTTTGTTCAACATAGGTAAAGTATTTTAAAATACTCCAACTACTATAACGGAATTTTAATAATAATGTGTAATATCCTATCATTTTCAATTTGCTTTCTGGCTATTTGTTTAGGTCAAGATCAGCCTATAGAAAATATATCATCTCCACCACTGGTCGCTGAAATTACAGCAGACCATCCGCTCTTCCTTTTTACATGTTCCATAAAAGAAATTGAACTCGGAACTGCCAATGAAAAGATCAAAAATGTATGGAATAATTTAGATGATGAACTAAAGCCTTTTTCCGCACTATGGCTTGATTTCTACCCAGAGCTCATTCGTGACCCAGGAAAATTAGAAGATGTATTAAATACTATCTTCCAGGAATTTAAATGCCCAGTTGTTCTAAAAATACCAACCATTATGAAACAAGAAGTTTGCCCAGAACATCGAGAGTTAGAAGCACTCTTTGCCCGTTTCCCTAACATAATAGGCATATCTATTCATGACTTTACGATGAACCTATACCCTTCCTATAGCCATGATTTTGGATTGGATTATTCGCATGTCTTATGGCTTTCCAAAATGATACAAGTTCTCGCTTCTTATGGTAGATTTCTATATTGGTCTATGGATTCTATAGAATGGGCACGTTATCTCTCCCATCCAGAAAGCGAAACGTTATTTAACATCATGAAAAGCTACCCCGAGTATGTTATACCAGCCTATCGACATAATGGAGATACCGCCCCAATTGGAATAGGTGAAATGTTAGGATTGTATCTTACCAATTCGGTTTCTTGTTGGGGTATTATATGCAGTTCAGAGTGGTATCATAAAGATTTTATTGTAAAACCATGCTTATTTGGAAAAGCCCCTGAAGGTACCATTAGTATCCCAAATTCATTCTATCGACTTATGATATTGAATGGTGTACTTGCAGGTGCAACAGTATTCGCATTCGAAAATGAAGATGCACTTTGGTTGGGTAAAGAAAATAGCCATTGGAAAAGAACCATTAATCCAACATTGAAAGATATTATTTCATCAAATCCAATCCCTCAAAGAAATATGCTGTTACAACAAGTAAAATCTGCCTTTCAACTATATCCTTCTTCAAACCCATTAGAATTTCACAAAAACCTAAAAGAATTAAACCCACAAATGAACGAAGGAAAAATAGTTCAAACAATTTATGGTGACCCATCCTCAGGAAAGTTACCACTGATAATTCCAGAAAATGGGAATGCCTATATAATCCCAATTCTTTCATCTTTCTTGTCAGCAGAACAAACACATGTTTTTGAAGAAATTGTAGGTTATCGGCCTTCCCATCCCGAATGGACATGGACACAGGTTTTATCAACCAGTTCAAAACCAGTAGGTGAAGGAAATGCATTTATAACTTCTGCAGGTAAATGGGTCTTTATTTTTAACTCTAATATCTACAGTAATACACCTCAGACATATCAAATAATGAATATGCCTGCACCTGTTCGAAAATTTACCGCAAACCGTGTACAGGATGGTATTGTATTAAAATGGCCGTTTAGAGAAGGTGACATTTCCTATCAGATTTATCGACGTTTCCCACCAGATACCTCATTTCACTTACTGGCAAAAGGAATTGATGCCCGTGAATGGAAAGATACAAGCATTTCTCCTCAACAAACCATTGCTTATTCCATTACCGCCCTAACTTCTGAGCAGGAACCTATTTCAGGAACAGTAAGTTTAGGGGATTATCTTATGTTTAGCACGGTAGAGAGTAAAATAGTAGAAGAAGTAGTTTTATCACCTGAAACGTTCACTTCTGAAAGTGTACCAATACTCTCAACTGCCCTCTCCCCAGAAGAATTCGCAGATTGCAAAGACCCGATGGAAGGATTAGAACTGACCCAGAAAGAACAAGCAGAAGTAATATTGAAAAATTTGGCTTTGTTCGAATCCGCTATTATTTCCAAAAATATAGATTCTCTCATCAATCTTTTTGCTCCAAATTATAAAGATTCTGCTGGACGAGGTGCCGATTATCTGCGAGCAGGCTTCGAATGGTTCTTTATGCATTGTCCATATCCTAAAATGATATGGCAGGTTAGACAATGGTTATTCGAAACTTCCCCCGAAAATCAGACCCTGATAAAGGTCTCACTGTTCCTAAAAGTAAAAGGCTATGCTCTCTCTGACTCATTAGGTATTAAAGGAGACATTCCTATCGAAATATATTCCGAGAATGGGGGTGAAACAACTATTACCTGGTCTGTTTATGAAAACCAATGGCGAATCGTAAATATAGAACCCCCAATCCTTGAAATTAAAAAAATAAGTTCAACCCTAACCTCTCCATACTTTTCAACCAATCAATAGTAATATCAAATAATGTAATTCCTATTAATCACCAAAAATGATTCCTAACATATTTCTCTATCTCTGTATACTCAATTAATGAATTATAATCAAACAAAGTGCTCATTGCTTTGGAAATAACCTCAATTCCATGTTCAGCAAGAACCGCAATCGGATTTAACCCAGCAAGTACAAGTAAACCTGTTCTACCCTGCGATACAGGCATATCCAGCAAAGGCTGATTAGGCGAACCAATCGCCAATATTCCACCTAACATACACTCCTCCACTTCCCGCGATAATTCTTTTGCCTTCGTTAAAGATACCGAAGGTATTTCCCTAAAACTAACACCAATAACACCGTTACCCGTTTGTGTCGCTTCCCAGACACTGGTCATCTTCCCTCGAATAAATATTTCCAGTGGGTCAATAGTTGTACCTTCGTAGCTAATAATCTGAGTAAATCGTTTCGGTTTACTATCACTCAATTCCACAAGAGTGCCAAATCGTGAGGTCATAGGAATACTGTTTCGCAGAAAGATACCATTTAAACTCACACTACATATAGTCCCAATTGCCACATGTTTTTCAGGTACCCTGAATGAACCTAAACGCGTCTTTTCATCTGCAATCGTAAGTAATTTTCCCATCCCTAAATTGTTTTCATAAACCATACATATCTTCTTTATAAATTTTTTCAAATACTCCTTCCCAAAATAACTTATATTTAAAATAATCGTTCCTTGTCCCTTTTTTATGTCAAAATCCATTCGATATGCTAATTCCTCAACTTTAGAGGACACAAATCCTACCTTGTCAACAACTAATTCAGTCTCAAGTTCACGTATTCCCTTCTCAGTAATTTTCCTGCCTTTCCGACCATAATTTACAGTCCAACCTAACTGATCCGTAAGAATGAGATAATCTCGTATGGCTCTATCAGTAAGTTCAATGCCAGAAATCCTCAATATTTCAGAAATACGTTCACTGCCAATCGGGCTTTCATGATTGGCTAATACCTGAAGTATCGCTTGTAATTGTCTACGAACCTTTATCTCTTGAAAACTTTTCATAAATACCCTTTCACATAATAACGGAAATATTTCCGATCGACATATTATAATAAAATATAAAAACAAAATGTAAATAACAGTATTCTAATATAAATTAAACTTAAAACTTGATTTTATATATTTGTTTAATATAATATATCGGAAGTCTACTTCCGTTAATTAATTTAAAAACAAAACTAATTTATACAAGGAGTATATTTTATGCCATACATTGAAGATGTAATTGAACTCGTCTTGAAAAAAAACCCAGCAGAACCCGAGTTTCACCAAGCAGTTAGAGAAGTATTAGAGTCTATCAAACCTGCGGTCGACAGACATCCAGAATTTAAAGAAAATAGAATATTAGAAAGATTAGTTGAACCAGAACGTGTAATTATGTTCCGTGTACCATGGATAGATGATAAAGGAAAGATACAAGTTAACCGTGGTTTCCGCATCCAATTCAACAGTGCCATCGGACCCTATAAAGGCGGATTACGATTCCACCCAACAGTATATCTCGGAATATTGAAGTTTTTGGCATTCGAACAAATATTTAAAAATGCTTTAACCACCTTACCTATGGGAGGTGGAAAAGGTGGTTCTGATTTTGACCCTAAAGGGAAATCAGATAATGAAGTGATGCGATTTTGCCAATCCTTTATGAACGAATTGTTCCGTCATATCGGCCCAGATACCGACGTTCCAGCAGGCGATATCGGCGTCGGTGGTAGAGAAATCGGCTACTTATTTGGACAATACAAAAAAATAAAAAATGAGTTTACAGGTGTACTCACTGGAAAAGCATTAAGCTGGGGTGGCTCCTTAATTCGTCCAGAAGCAACTGGTTACGGATTGATTTACTTCGCT
>JAIWNQ010000066.1 GCA_020216745.1 Candidatus Hydrogenedens sp. | reverse complement strand
CAAAATATGTTAAAAACAAGGGGTGATTCATTAGATGGTAAAGTATGTTTAGTTTCAGGTTCTGGAAACGTTGCTCAATACACCATTGAAAAGTTAAACCAGCTTGGAGCCAAAGCAGTAACGCTTTCTGATTCTGATGGAACAATTTATGACCCCGCTGGAATTGACCAAGAAAAATTGGCCTTCGTTTTAGAATTGAAAAATGTCCGTCGCGGAAGAATCAAAGAATATGCCGAAAAATTCAAAGGTGTCCAGTATTTCCAAGGGAAAAAGCCATGGGGAGTTGCCAAATGTGATTGTGCATTCCCATGTGCTACTCAAAACGAAATAAATGCAGAAGATGCACAAGTTCTGGTTAAAAATGGATGTTTCCTCGTTGCAGAAGGTGCAAATATGCCATCAACACCAGAGGCAGTAGATATTTTCCATCAAAATGGCGTCCTGTTCGGTCCCGGAAAAGCAGCAAATGCTGGTGGTGTTGCTGTGTCTGGACTTGAAATGGCACAAAATGCACAACATACAAATTGGACACGTGAAGAAGTGGATAGACGACTCCAAGAAATTATGTTTGCTATCCATAAGCAATCCTATGAAACAGCCGATGAATATGGCTACCCTGGAAATTATGTTGTGGGTGCTAATATTGCTGGCTTCATGAAAGTTGCCACTGCAATGTTAGACCAAGGTGTTGTATAAAAAACATAAACTGTGCAATTAAAAATAAACAATGGGCTCTATTCTTCAATAGAGCCCATTTATCTTTAAGGTTTTTAAAGATATTTAATACTGTAATCTAACGACGAATTATCTTTTGTAAAAAACACAACAAATATTAGCCAAATGGGTCATTTTCATCAGATTCATGCTCATGAGGTTCTTCACCCTCCTCATCATCATGTTCCTCTTCATCAACCTGAAGTTCAATTTCTCTACCCGCAATATCCATTACCTCTTCCGCTACAAATATTGGACAGCCCAAACGTATTGCCACCGCAATACTATCACTCGGACGTGCATCTATTTTTAATATCTGCTCAATTTGCCCCTCTGCATTCTTCTGCTCAATATTCATATGGGCAAAAAAAGTATCATTTTCAAGTTTATAGATTGTAACAGATTCCAATCGTGCTCTGAGTCCCGCAAGTAAATTACAAATCAGGTCATGCGTCAAAGGACGTATAGGCTTTTCACCCATCTGTGCCATCTGAATTGAAACCGCTTCAGGTATACCAACAAGGATTGGCAAAATTTTCCCTTCTGATTCAAGCAAAACCAAAGCACCACCACTATTATTCGGAGTTTTTGTCACTGCAAGTAATCGAACTTCTATCATATATGGTTCCTCTTCAAAAATAAACTAATATCTATCCATTATAACATGGATTAATAATATATGGTTGTAAAATTCGATTATTCAATTTTTTATACTGTATTTATCTTAAAAAGTGTCTTTCGTTTTCTGACGGATTCCTTGAAAAAAATTGGTCAATAAAGAACCACACTCATTAGCACAAATTCCAGAAACAACCAAAGGTCTGTGGTTAAACCGTGAGTCTGCAAGAAGATTCATTAATGTGCCACAACATCCCGCTTTAGGGTCAAAAGCACCAAAATATACTTCTGGAATCCGCGATAAAATAATAGCACCAGCACACATCGGACATGGTTCCAACGTTACATACATCCTTGTTCCATCAAGACGCCAGCTCTTCAACGCAGAAGACGCAGAAGTAATTGCAATTATTTCCGCATGGGCTGTCGGGTCTTGTAATTGCTCCCGTTGATTATAACCCCGTGCAATAATAGTATTGTTATGCACAATAACGCAACCTACGGGTACCTCTCCTTGGTCATAGGCTTTTTGTGCTTCAATGAGTGCCTGTCTCATATAATATTCATGTGATATATTCAACATAAACGTAAAAATACTCCTTACTCATCTTAAAAGATTGTATCAGAAATAGCATATATGAGAGATATATTACAATTAGAATTTGATTTTGATTCCATTGAAAAACGTGATATTGATATAAATGCAATAGAAACATCAAGTCACATCAAACATCAGAACAATAATACCAATCAGTTCATTAAACAGCCAGAAAAATTCCTATCTTACCTTAAATCAGATTCACTTATAAATAATATCGCAATACACAATGAACAAAATAAGGTTAAAATTATAATCAACGTAAAAACTAAAAAACGAGTACAAAGAATATATTATGCTCTTCCATCTATCTTTGATGCATCTATAAACGAATGGAAAATAATAAAAAATGTTTTTATTGGTAAATTCGCTTCAAGAGAATTAGTGCTACCCATCCTTAAAAAATATCAAATTTATAAAAACCCAATTTATCGAGGACACAAAACCCATCAAGGTGAATTCTATGACCTCAGATATTTCTTTAATAAACTCAATCATGAATATTTTGAAAATCATCTAACAAACAATATTTTCTGGTCTAAAAGTAAATTCAAAAAACGAGCCCGTGGATATCTTTTAGGATATTTTAATTGGAATTCTTTAACTGTATATATAAGTCAACTACTGGATAGTAATTTAATCCCTGAGGAAGTTCTCGAAGTTATTATTTATCATGAATTAGTACATGCATTTATATTTACCCAACAATCAATTTATGAAAAACCTCACGGATTAGAATTTAAAAAATATTATTACAGACATCCGAAAGCAAAAATAATAGAGAAATTCATAAATACGAAAGAATTTGAAACACTAATGAAAAAGGTTATACAGACCAAAAAAAAGAGGCTCTCAAATTAAAATGATAAATCTTAACAAACGTTTATTACTAATTATAATCATTACCTTATTATCCCTTGTTATAAGTCTTTTCGTCGGTTATAGAGCCACTTACTTCCTCATCACAAAATATGTGCCTCATTTGACAATCCCTGAAAAAGACCTAAATGCAATAAGAGAAGTTTGGGTTTCAACCTTGATACTTTCAAAATTACTATTAGAGTACCACATAAAAACAGAAGACAAAGAGAATACTCCCTTCGAAATACAACAAGCATGGATAAATAACACTTTTTCCCCCCTAATCTATAAAATTAGAGAAAATGTGCTTCAAAAAATAAAAACGTACAAAAATGCCCCCCCACAGATAAACAATCTATACAAAAAATTTATACATCTCTGTGAACGCATACAAAACATGCTACAGTTTCCCAACGACAATGCCCTTAAAAAAGTCATTTATCAAGATTTCTATCAATACCTAAAAGATATTGATGAACTGGTTGAAAACAAAAATATAAAAAGTATTATCCCCGTCGAAAAGACCATACTTGAATTCGAAAGAGTTTTGTAAAGAATTTATAGTAACAAAAGTGAAACTTAAATGTATATATAATTACCAATAAAAGTGAAATTTAATAGGGAATAGTATGAACAACTCACTACAATTTATGGATGGTGATAAAACACCACGTTCTTCTTACTCAGATGAAGCATTAATGACCCTACTTGCTCATGGAGAAGAAACCGCACTCATTGAATTAGTTCAAAGATACCAAAATGAAGTATTTCGTTTTTGTTACCATTATTTGAGAGATATAGAAATGGCAAAAGACGCCGTGCAAGAAGTTTTCCTTCGTCTTTATATCGCACGTGACCGATACAACTCCGAAAAAAGACTTAAACCATGGTTATTATGTATCGCCCGAAACCTATGCCTGAACGAATTAAAAAGACAAAAGTTAATACATTTTGAAACATTCGATAGTTATATCGAAAACCAAAATTATGAGCAAAGTGAACCAACGAAGCAAGGCTTCGAAAACCAAAAATCCCTTACACCCTTTGAAAAACTTGTCATAGAAGAACGCCAAAAAATACTTTGGGATGAATTAAACAAACTACCTGAAGATGCTCGTGAAGTTATCGTACTTCGCTATTTTGAAAAAATGCATGCGAGAGATATTGCCGAAATCCTTGATACTACCGAAGGTGCCGTTCGAACAAAACTTCACAGAATATTGAAATACTTAAAAGATAGGTTAGATGAGCGGAAAGATTTCGATGAATAACGATTGTGAAAAATATAGAGAACAATTATACTACGGAATAATATCAGAAGAGATAAATGAGATATTTTATTCTGAGCATATCGATAAGTGTGCCGAATGCAAAAATTTCGTCGAAAAAATAAAAGAAATGCAAAATAATTTGATAACCATAGGTGAAAATTTACAAAAAACCTTACCAAAAATAGATATTAAAGAAACAATATTTACAGAAATATCTAAAGTTAAAAATGGGGAACAAGTTATTCGCAATGCTATTGACAAAGAAGACGTAATTCCAGAATTTGTAGAATGGAATTTATACATCGAAGAAGAAGTCAATGATGTCTCACGGTATAGGTGTGAACTAAAATTAGAACATTCCTTACTATTAAGAGATGAAATTGAACAAATATGCCAAATCCACCAATCTTTAAATAACATAGGAAGCACATGGGAAGCACCAGTATTAGATACAGACCTATTACCGTCTATTTTAGAAAAAATTAATCATTATAAAGAAAAGCAAGAAGAGAAAATAAAGTCGATAGAAAAATTAGAAGAAGAACTCTTTGAACTTTCCTCAGCCATTACACCAGCACTGAATGACGTTGATATCTCTGCTCAAGTAGCAAAAAAAATTAAAGGAAAAGACTACTTAACAAAAAACAAAGAAAAACCAAAAATATTCAAACTAAAATCCAACATCACATCTAATAGAAACGAAAAATCAAAAGACAAAACAGCCACAAAACATGCATCGTATAACTATGTTATTCCTTTGGCAATAGCCGCCGTCCTCGTACTTACATTACTCGGTGTCTTTATAAACTTTTCCTTAAATCAAGATTTAACAAATCGTCAGATAGACACCGCTACAAATTCAAATATTAAAGAAAATAACACAATACGTAATGATACTTATAAAACAACCCAGCCATTCTATCAGATAGACTCCGAATCAAATTCCCAGAATAAACAAATAGCCATTAAGATGGACAATGGCAAGTCTACCCATAGGAAAAATTATGTTGAAGGTGCACTCTCTGTTTGGACAAATCAACTAAAAGAAAATGCATTAGCCAACGCTGGAAAACTAATGCGAATGGGGGTCTGGGCAACCCTTTCCCCAGAAGAAGCAAGAGAATTACTTCAACAATCAGGCCTTTCACCAGAAGCAGTTTTAGGTGCGGTTCAATTCCTACCTCCAGATGAAGCACGTGTCGTCCTTCAAGCAGCAATAGACAATAACCCAAATGATGCATATCTCCGCTACGCTATGGTTCAAACACTGATGAAACTTGACAATGTATCCAACGATGATATTTACAATCATTTAACAGAGTGGAGTCAATTAGACCCATCAAATGCCCTTCCTCATTTTATAGAAGCAGAACTTTATATGAAAAATGGACTGCCCGACAAAGCAATAAATTGCATTACAGATGCCAACAGTGCCACAAATTATAATTCTTACTCCACTATTACAGCCAAAGCATACATGGAAGCACTATTAGCAAAAGGAGTAGACCCAGAAATGGCAAAACTGCTCGCTTCCGCATCGTTGGGTTTGCGAGAAAGTCAAGATTTAGAAAACATGGTTCAAACCCTCTTAGATTACGGTAAATACTATGAGGATATAGGAGATTACGAAACCGCTTTGTTAATCTATGAAGCATTGAAAAATCTCGGTGTAAAAATAGATACAAGCTCCACACTAATTCAAGAAAGAATGGCTGGACTTGAATATGCTCAGAAAGCAGTAAATGCTATGTTGCGGATACTTAGTTCGACAAATACCTTATCCGATACCCAATCCCTTATCGATTTTACCCAGACACTGAACGAAATGATGACCAATTACAACCTTGCTCTGAATAATTTCTATAAATTATTCGATACCGATAACCCAGCACTAATTCTTGATGTTTTAAATACATACCTCACTAACGGCAATGTAACGATAAAATCGACAAATCAACAATAGAATAATAACCTACATCATACATTCGGTTGCCGTTCATTAGGTCCTGTGTATATCTGCCTTGGACGATGAATCCGTGTATCTGGGTCATTCCTCATCTCTAACCAATGGGCAATCCAGCCTGGAATCCTTCCTAATGAAAACAATACAGTAAACATTTGTGTCGGGATACCCATCGCACGATAGAGAATACCACTGTAAAAGTCAATATTTGGATACAACTTTTTCTCAATAAAATAGGCATCATTTAAAGCAACGTCTTCTAAATTCTTAGCAATCTCTAATAATGGATCATTAATCCCCATTTCTGAAAAAATAGAATCAACCGCACCTTTTAGCAGTTTTGCACGTGGGTCATAATTTTTGTAAACACGATGCCCAAATCCCATTAAACGGAAGTCTGAGTTCTTCTTTTTGGCTAATTCCACATATTTTTTATAGTTGGCTCCATCATTATAAATCATCTGTAACATATTCAATACCGCTTCATTAGCACCCCCATGTAAACGTCCCCATAACGCACTAATTCCAGCCGAAACACTTACATATAGATTCGCCATCGAACTTCCTACCATCCTTACTGTTGATGTACTACAATTTTGTTCATGGTCAACATGCAAAATTAACAACAAATCGAGTGCCTTCTCAAACACCTTGGGTACAACATAATCTTCCGCAGGAGACGCAAACATCATTCGCAAAAAATTCGCACAATAAGAATGGTCTGTTCGTGGATATATATACGGCTCGCCAATAGATTTTTTATATGAAAATGCCGCTATTGTTTTTGCCTGACCAATAATTCGGACAATGATATTATTTATATCCTCTTTTTCATAATTAGGATAAAATGAAGGCATTGCCGCTACCATAGAACTTAAAATACTCATCGGATGTGCATTATCAGGAAAAAAAGAGAAAAAGTTTACCATCCCTTGATGTATAAAACTATTCAGTGTGAGTTGTCTTCTCCATTCTTTTGCCTGTGCTGGTGTCGGCAATTCTCCATATATCAATAAGTATGCAATCTGAGAAAAAGGGAATTTTCCCGCTAATGATTCAATGGGATAACCACGATACCGCAATATACCTTTTTCTCCATCAATATATGTTATCCCACTTTTGCATGAACCCGTATTGCCATATCCTGGGTCATAAGTTAATGCACCAGTCGTTTCACGAAGCTTTCGAATATCAATGCCGATTTCTTTTTCAGTTCCTTCAAATACTGGTAATTCATATTCATTACCTCTTAAAATTAATTTGCATGTTTCTGTCATATCTATACCTTTCTTTTTTTATTTCAAGGTTACTAAAAATTAGCAGAAAATTATATCAAAATTTAATAATTAAATGCTGTCCAAACCAAATTATTTTTTAAGGACGAGATATAAAACTTGGTTTATTTCCTTGATACCTAATAACCATGCAATAAAAAGATACAATGTGAAACAAGTAGAACCCATAAAAAAAACATATAGCCCAAGTTTTAGAGTCCCACTTATACTATTTAGATTCACAAGCATGTTTATTATAAAAAATATACCTATAATAAAAAAAATGGAAATCACATATTTCATGATATTCAATAAATATTCTTTGTTAACTAAATTACCCAACCTAAAACTGAGAATTACAAAGAGTGATAAAAAATTAACCCAGAATGAAATAGCGGTTGATAAAACCAATCCTATATAGCCTAATGGTCCTACAAGAATAATATTTAAAATGATGTTTAAAATCATACTTATTGATGAGATAATAACAGGTATACTTGTATTATTCATAGCATAAAACCCCTGAATTAAAACCTTTACCCCTGAAAACCCAATCACGCCAATAGAATAAATTATAATAGCATGTGCTGTTTTCTCTGTTAATTCTGCACCAAAATGACCCCTTTCAAATAGCAGTTTTACAGTTGGTTTACTTAGTAATATCAAAATTACCATAGTAGGTAATATCATAAATAAGGTTTGTAATGTCCCCTCCCTTAACGCCTGTTTTATCTTATATATCTCTTTGTTAGCAAAATACTTGGATAATTCAGGCAATATGGATACAGATATGGCTGTGCCAAATATTGCAAGTGGCAATTGAATAAGTCGATTTGCATAAAACAAAGCAGATACCGTTCCTTCAGGAAGGGAATAAGAAAAAAAACTATCTACAAGTTTATTTATTTCTCCAGCCGCCTGACCAAAAATAACAGGGAGTAATAATAAAAATGCCTTTCGAACTCCTTCATTATACCAGTTTTTTGTAAAAGTAGGAGCTCTTAACCTTTTCCATATCGCTAAAAATAAAACAACTGCCTGTAAAATACCTCCTAACCAAAGACCTATAACTAACGACCAGATAATATCAATTTGTAAAAAATAAGGGATAAAGATACAAATAATAAGTGAAATATTAAGTAAAGCGGGTGCCATCCCTGGTGTCTTATAATCCCCCAATATAAACAATGGTGCCATCATAAACACCGCAATTCCTATCCAGAACAAATATGGAAAGCACCACTGAAGTATTAATACTGCAAGATTTAGTTGTTCCTCTGTTTTCGGAGTTTCTTTAGTAATAGTATGAAGCGTGTCTATTATATTAGGAATGAATGGCATAAACAGAACACCAAAAACTGATACAACAATTAATATCACAAACATAGTCGAAAAAAGAGAGTTCGTCAATTTCCGCATCTCTTCTATCCCGCCTTTTTCTTTATACTCAGAAAGAACAGGAACAAATGAAGCATTAACCGCACCCTCACCAAGGAGATCCCTAAAGGTATTTGGTAGCCGAAAAGCAAATAGGAAAGTATCACGGGAAAAATCAGGCACATACCACCCCATTAATATATCCCGAACAAGCCCCAATAAGCGACTGAATAGCGTCCCTACTGCGAAAATAAGAGCATATTTCCACCGTGAGATAGTCGCTTTTTCATGAGTTTCAGGAGACATAAGTTGTGGTTCCCCCTTTATTCCTATTACGAATAAATGTATCAATGAGCAAAAAGAGTATCCCTAAGATTCCAACCATCATAGAAACATAATCAGGATTTAAAAATGAAGATATTCTTTCAGAGGGACAGGGAAGTGTAAAAATACCGCCTAACCGGGCTCTTACACTAATTCCTGGGTTGTTTAATATTGGTTCGAATAAATAGGTTTTATCCCTACCGATGAGAACATGAGCCGCATAAAATTTGCCATGTGGGTCAAATATACCTGAGATACCCGTGTTGGTACAGTGAATCACAGGTAGACGGGTTTCGATGGCACGCATACGGCATATTTCTAACTCCTGCGGTAAAGCATTTGTCCCGCCAAACCATGATAGATTGGTTAAAACGACTAAGGCAGTTGCCCCATTTTTTTGTAAGTGATGTGCCATATTTGAAAAAAGGACCTCGAAACATATCAAAGGCCCAATTTTATTATGCTCATTGATTGAGAATATTTTTTGCTCCTTTCCCGAACTTACATCATAAGGCAAAATATTTCGTAAAAAAGGCAAAAACTGAGCAAGAGGTAAATACTCACCAAAAGGTGCTAAGTGAACCTTATCATAATAATCCATGACATTCCCCTCTGGATTTATCCACACACACGAGTTATAATCACCACCTTCTTCATCCAAACGTGTTGTTCCAGTTATTAGATGAACGGACTGCTTTTGTGCAAAGTCCTGTAATAGATCTAATATCCCAGGTGTAGAATAGTCCGTCATTACTAATGCCTCAGGCCAAAAAACAATATCTACCTTCTGATTCTTTAATAATGTGTTTGAATATTGTACTGCCCATTCCACCATATCCCGATACCATATCGGGTCAAATTTCATCTCTTGCGGAAAATTAGGCTGAATAATTGCTACCCGGGTAGTTCCTTCTTTAATGGATGTATTGAGTAATAATAGCCAGCCTATAAAATGAACAACTAAAATGACACATACAACATGAATTATGGATTTTAACCG
>JAIWNQ010000048.1 GCA_020216745.1 Candidatus Hydrogenedens sp. | reverse complement strand
CTTCCTACATTTATTTTTATTTTGATTTTTGCGTTGCTTATAGGAGAAAAACCCATTTTAATTGGTTCTTTTTCTTTATGGCTACGTAGTATTTTTGGGACTGTTGCATTACTTTGTACCTTTTATTCCTTATCCCATTTACATGCTACTGACACAGTTACTATTTTTGCTACAACCCCTATTTGGATAGGATTTATTATGGCAATTGTTTTCAAAGACAAAGCACCTCCGTTACTTTGGGTTTTTGTTATATCTACATTTATAGGAATATGCATAATAGAAAGACCACAATTTCAAGGCAATGTTATTCCTATATTTATTGCATTTATAGGTGCTATATGTGCAGGTTCTGCTATGGTTAGCTTAAGTTTCTGTGGAAAAATTACACCGATTACCGTTGTATCCCATTACAGTATGGTAGCAGTGATAACGAGTTTTATCCTTTTTTGCTTTTACTGCTCTCAATTTTCTAACATAATAGTCATAATGAAAAAATATTACCTCTTGCTTATAGTGATAGGAGTAAGTGGAACAGTAGGTCAAATTTTTTTAACAAATGCTTATGGTAATGGGAAACCACAGTGGATTTCTATTTTAGGATTAAGTCAAGTTTTAATCACTATGATGATTGAATTGTTTTTAAATCGAATGAAAGTGGATATATATCATTTGATTGGGATGATAATGGTATTATTCTCTATATCTTGTGTTATTTGGATAAAACCATTAAATAAAAATATATCCAAACCTATTTAGATTAAAAACTATAAATAAAAATAAAACTTAACAAAATGTCAAACATAAAGATGAATATGAAAGATAATAAAAAAGGAGAACCACTTTCTCTGTTGTGGGTGACAGATATACATTTAGACCATCTCCCACCTGAAAAAGGCTCTGCTTTTATTCGCGAAATAGCTGAGAAGAAACCTTCGTTAGTTGTTATAACGGGGGATATTTCGACTGCTGAGACAGTAGATAAGTGGTTATTATATATAGACCGTGTTTTTACGTGTCCCGTGTACTTTGTATTAGGTAATCATGATTATTATCATGGGTCAATAGAACAAGTTCGGCAAAAGGTCAGGCAGATTACGAGATACTCTCAGCGTGTTCGATGGTTACCAGAAGTGGGTATTGTTACATTAACCCCTAACACGGTACTTATAGGCTGTGATGGTTGGGGAGATGCGAGGCTTGGTGATTTTGACCATGCAGAAACGAAAATGAGTGACTATCTATTTATTAAAGAACTCATTGGGCTTGACCGTCCTCGAATTAAGCAGGTTATTCAGGCTATCGGTGCCGAGTCTGCTCGATATTTAGCTAAATTACTGCCTGAGGCGATGAGCCGTGCTCAGTATATAATAATTGCAACCCATGTTCCTCCTTTTGCTGAAGCATGCTGGCATCAAGGTCGCAGAGGGGATGCAAAATGGTTGCCAAACTATACATGTGGTGCCTTAGGAGAGGTTATTCAATCATCTGCTATGAACAGTATGTATCATCAATTTCTGGTTCTATGTGGACATACTCACGGGTATGCTGATGTACATATCCTACCTAATTTACATATTAAAGTAGGTGAAGTGGAGTACGGTAAACCAATTGTTCAGGATATAATTACAGTTTATTAAAAAGGGTATTTTAAGGTAGTACCTTTAAGTAATTGCAATTACTAAAATGATAAAGCATAGGGAATTGCAGAAAGGCATTCCGCAACATATCGATTTACAGGTGCCCTACCTTCATACCTTATAAATTCTACATGCCCGTCTAAATATAGCACATTACAACCACCAGGAATATGATTGAAATATTGTGTTTTACTTCCAGTAGCCAAAATATCAAACATAATCCACACGCTACTTTGTGCTTGTGCTTTACTGGAAGGATTGTTAATGTCCGTAATTAAAAATCTTTCAATACCTTCACGTAAGCGGTAAATAATATCTCCACCAGCATTCCCATTTGGAAACATTCCAGGGATGTCTTTATCAGCCACACTATAATTATGAGCCATAGCTCCTTGCATTGCGGTATAGGCTAATCCATTCCATAATTGAGCACTACCTTCTTTTGACGGTGCAAAAGGAGTTAAATTTGTTTTTGGGTCAGTTAACTCACAGCGGTCAAAAACCCAACCTGTATAAATATAACTATTCACCCCGAGTCGTACACCTGCGGAATGTAAAAGATGCCCAGTACCATCATCACAGGCATAGTTAATCGTCCAATCACCTTTCGAGTTTTTTAAGTTATTTACGGTCACTTTTGAATTAGAAGGACAAACAAGAATAGCTGGGTCGGTAAGATATTCAGGATAAATATCAGATATTCTCGGATTTAAACCATAAACGTAATTCGTGGCTCCAGTAGGGGTAAGAGTCTCACAGTCATATAATGATTCCATGTTAATCAATACCATAGGAAATCGTTCTCCCTTAGCCTCTCCTGCATACATTTTTAGGATGATACCCCATTGTTTAAGATTGTTCTGACAGCTGGAACGGCGTGCCGCTTCACGTGCTCGCGCTAATGCTGGTAATAAAATTGCCGCCAATATACCGATAATCGCAATAACTACCAGTAGTTCTATAAGAGTAAAACCATATTTTTTCATTTCAAACACCTCCTAATGATTTGTAAGATAAAATAGTTAACTAAAGAAAGAGTAAGATTGAGTATTTAGAATTTTAGACAGGATGAATAGGGAGGTTTAATAATTTGGGGGACCCCGTCTGGAGTAAGGTTCATGAAAAATTTTTAAATAACATACCTTTGGTTTATGGGAACATGTGTTATCCCAAATTTGATATAAAAGATAAGATATAAAAACAGAGAAGATTAATAAGGGAGTAAACATTAGAATTCTAAAAGGACCTTTTCCCTCAGCTCCCCCAAAGGATTTTTTCCAAATTCCAGGAGCAATGCCGTGTAACACAGCAATGATAAGATATAGTGCGATTATAAAACTGAGAATTTTTGTAATTGTTCTATTTCGAAGGGGCATGTTTCCTTCCAAAGATTTGCAGTAGGTATTCGATATTATTTCAATGATGCATAGTTGCCATTTAAATTTTAAACACTTTTGTGAGTTTTATGCAAATGGAATCTTTAATTGGTTCTTCTTAAAGGTGAAGGCAAATCATGAATAATGGTATAATTTAATTAACACATGAGGAATTAACGATGATTTGCCAAAAATGCAAGAAAAAACTTGCCACAGTTAGATATGCAGAGGTTATAGATGGACATGTTACTGAGATTCATTTGTGCCCTGACTGTTTAATAGAAGTTCAAAATAACCCGAAAGGATTTAAACTGAGTTCAGAAGAACCACAAGTAAAAGAATCAAAAGAAACTATAGAAGATATATCCAAAAAGGCAAAAGTCAAATCTATATGTTCGGTATGTGGTACCCAGCTGAATTATATCCAGGAAAAAAACAAGGTTGGTTGTTTTACATGTTACAAAAATTTTGGTCCAGAAATAGAGTCTATACTTGAAGTTATTCAAGGTGGAGGCACTCATATCGGTAAAAAATTAAATTATTCTAATGATGAAGAGCGGGTTCGGGCACAGTTTCTTCTGGATACTAAAAAAGCGTTAATTCGACAAGCAATTAAAGCAGAAGATTACGAATTTGCGGCTAAGCTACGTGATGAAATTATAGATTTAGAGAAAACAATATCTTCTTGGAAAATGGGAAAGAATTAGTTATGATTATGAAAACGTGGGTAGATAATAAACCAATATGGTGGAAAGAAGAGGCAGAAGGTGCACCGGTTGCTATTTTTACTGTCGGGACATTATGTCGTAATGTTGCAGGGTTCTTTTTTCCAGTACGAATGGGCGAAGAAGAAAAAGAACGGCTTGAAATCTTATTGAAAGAAGCACTAACGCAGTTTGATGAGTTTTCAGTAGATGAATATGTCAGTTTTGCAGGAGTATCTCCACGAGAACACCTTTTTTTGTCAGAACGATTTCTCGTGTCTTACGATTTACTTTCAGGTATTGGACGTAGAGGTGTTTTTATTAGTAGAGACCAACGGTTTTCGCTAATGATTAATGGGGGAGAGCATCTTGTTCTTCGTTCCGTTTTTGCAGGGGCTCAGGTTGAGAAGGTCTGGGAATTACTTAATCAAATCGACGATAGAATAAGCAAGTCTATTGACTATATGACAGACTCACGGTTGGGATTTTTAACGTCAGATTTGAACCTTGTTGGTACAGGGTTGAAGTTATTTGTTATTCTTCATCTTCCAGGACTGGCAAGAACGGGGAGTATAATGCTCTGGGAAGAAAAATTGAAGTCATTAGGTTTTTATTTAAATGGAATTAAAACAGGTCCTCCCGTTGACGCCAGGCCATTATCCATCCCAAAACATCTTGTTGAACAAGGATTTCATAGTACCATAGGCACGCCAGTTACTGTCGGATTTATAGAGACAGTAGGTAGTCTTTTTGCCATTGGTAATAAGTATACCCTTGGATTTTCCGAAGCAGAGATAGTTTTTTCCTTATCCCACATGGTTAGTGAAATAACAAAGGCTGAAAATGATGCAAGACAGAAATTGTTATCTTCAAGTCGGTTAACATTAGAAGATATCGTAGGAAGAGCTGAAGGTGTCGCATACGGAGCTAAATTTTTGGAATTTGCTGAGGCAATTGAGTTATGGTCTGCTTTGCAATTAGGCTCTTCTTTGAACCTAACTTCTAAAAATATTCCATCTTTACCTTTACCTTTGCTTTTTGAACTTCAAGGAGGACATATTATCATTAATTTAACTGGAAATGGGAATAACACTGTGAAGATGAGTTTAGCACGCGCAAGCAAGTTTAAGGAAATATTCAAAAATTAATTTAAGAACAAAAGAATTTTTTATAAGGGAATAAGTAAATGTTATGGGAACGATTTACAGAACGAGCTCGGCATGTTATCGCTGTCGCTCGTAATGAGGCTGTAAAACGAGGAAGTGAATACGTTCGTACTGAACATATTTTATTTGCTCTTTGTCTTGAAACAGAGGGTATTGCTGCGAAGGCTTTATTAAATTTAGGCATAGATTTAGAACAGTTATTGCAAGAAATTGAACATCGTTGTCCTTCCGGACCGGCTTTGCTTTCATCCGATGAAATTACCTACACACCAAGAGCAAAAAAAGTTCTTGAGATGGCAGTTGAAGAAGCACATCGTTTTAACCATACTTATGTAGGTACCGAGCATATCCTTTTAGGTCTAATTAAAGAGGGAGAAGGAGTTGCTGCAAAATTGCTACATGATTTTGGTGTTGACTTACACCGTGCACAAGCAGAAATTATGAAACTTATCGGTGAAACCAGTAAAGGTGGAAAGAGCGAACCTCATGAGCGGAAAAAATCTACGACTCCTGCTTTAGATACATTTGGTAGAGATTTAACCTACTTAGCGAGAGAAGGCAAATTAGACCCCGTAATTGGGAGAGAAGTGGAAATTGAGCGTGTAATACAGATATTAAGTAGGAGAACAAAAAACAACCCAGTTCTTATTGGTGAGGCAGGTGTCGGTAAAACTGCAATAGTTGAGGGGTTGGCTCAGGCAATTGTAAATGGGAATGTGCCAGATTTGTTATTAAATAAACGTGTTTTGACATTAGATTTAGGAGCAGTTATTGCAGGAACGAAGTATCGGGGACAGTTTGAAGAACGATTAAAATCGGTCATGAAAGAAATTCAAAGGGAAGATAATATTATTCTATTTATTGATGAAATACATACAATTGTAGGTGCAGGAGCCGCAGAAGGTGCTGTTGATGCTGCAAATATGTTAAAGCCTGCTTTGGCTCGCGGTGAATTGCAATGTATCGGTGCCACAACTGCCGATGAGTATCGTAAATATATTGAAAAAGATAGTGCCCTTGCACGTCGTTTTCAAACTATTTTTGTGGAGGCGCCTACTCCAGAAGAGACAATTAGGATATTGGAAGGACTGCGTGATAAGTATGAAGCACATCATAAAGTAAAATATACCGATGACGCTATCATCGCAGCAGTTCGATTATCCGACCAATATATTTCTGATAGATATCTGCCAGACAAAGCAATTGATGTCCTTGACGAAGCGGGGAGTCGTGTCCGTTTACAAATTACGACAAGACCAAAGGAATTAAAAGAATTAGAAGCGGAAATCGAAAAAGTAACACAGGATAAAGAGATAGCTATAAAACACCAAGAATTTGAAAAAGCAGCTTCACTACGTGACCGTGAACGGAGATTACAATCTCTTTATCAAGAGAAGAAAAAGGAATGGGAGTCACAGCGAGATTCTGCTCAAGCAGTAGTTACTGCTGAAGACATCGCTTACGTCGTTTCGAAATGGACAGGAGTCCCACTTACCAAGATTGGGGAGACTGAATCTGAACGATTGCTTCGAATGCGTGAAGAGCTACATAAATCGATAGTCGGACAAGATGAAGCGATTAATGCCATTACCCGCGCAATTCAAAGGTCAAGAGCAGGTTTGAGGCACTCAAACCGTCCTGTAGGCTCGTTTTTATTTTTGGGTCCTACTGGTGTAGGAAAAACACTTCTCGCTAAGAAACTCGCTGAATTCTTGTTTGGTGATGAGCGGGCTCTAATTACGTTAGATATGTCGGAATATATGGAAAAATTTACTGTATCACGACTTATGGGGGCACCTCCAGGATATGTAGGTTATGATGAAGGAGGTCAATTAACAGAGCAGGTAAGACGGAGACCATACTCAGTAGTGCTGTTCGATGAAATAGAAAAGGCACATCCTGACATTTTTAATGCATTATTGCAAATACTTGAAGAAGGCCAAATGACCGATGGTAGTGGAAGAAAAGTAGATTTTAAAAACACGGTAATTGTTTTAACGTCAAATATTGGAGCACGTAAAATTGGAAAGTCAACCTCATTAGGTTTTCAAAAAGATAGTATAGAAGAAGAATATGAAAAGATGCGTGACCGTGTTATGGAAGAAGTTAGGAAAACATTTAATCCAGAATTTCTAAACCGTTTAGATGAAGTCCTTGTTTTCCATCGCCTTACTCAGGAACAATTAGAACAAATTGTCGATATTCAAATGAATGAAGTTACTAAGCATTTACAAGAAAAACAAATGAAAATTGAAATTACACCTTCAGCTAAAAAATTCCTTGTAAATATAGGTAGTAGTGAAGAATATGGTGCTCGTCCTCTTCGTAGGTCTATTCAACAAAACATTGAAGACCCGCTTGCTGAGAAACTGCTCTCAGGCGAAATAAAGGAGGGAAGTACTGTATTAATTGATTTAAATTCCGATGGAACTGCTCTGGAATTTAAGGTAAAGGAGAACCAGTTTGAAAATCAATTACCAAAAACGGATAATAATACTGTAAAATTAATAAATAATTAGGGCAAAACTGTAGGCGAAAAATATTGAATATAACATAATGAAGGGATTTGTTCAATGTTAAGAACAAGATATGTACATGTCATTTTATCTATTGTTATTTTTATTTTATGTAAAAATTCTGTGACACAAGAAACGGATTATTCAGGCAAAGAAGTTCTTTCTGTAAATATTCAAGGGCTTGAAAAACTTAACGAACAGGTTGTGTTAGGACAGGTAGAAACAAAAGTGGGAGATAAACTCAATTCCAGAGCTGTAGCACGAGATATTAAACGAATTTATAATTTAGGCTATTTTACAAAAGTAAGTGTTGAGGTCATTCCAGAAGGGGATGGAGTCAAAGTGACATATATAGTGGAAGAAGAACGAAGAATATCAGATGTGAAAATAATTGGTTGCAAAAAAATAAAACCCCGTGCAATAGAACCTGTATTAAAGCAAAAAAGAGGAACTTCTTTTATTCCCGAACTTTGTGAGGAAGATAGAAAAGCAATTATTAATATGTATCAAGCAAAGGGATATGCAAATACAAAGGTTGATGTTATAACAGAAAAAGTGGAACCTGGACTTGTTCGTATTATTTATTCTATTGATGAAGGGAAAAAAGCAAGAATTAAAGAGATTGAAATTGAAGGGAACTCAGCACTGAGTGACCGTCAGGTAAAGAAAGCAATGAAGACCAAACCCGCTTGGTGGTTTTTGGGTGGTAAATATGACGAGACCAAATTTGAGACCGACCTGGAGAATATAGTTAATAAGTATGGAGACCACGGTTATTTAGATGCTAAAGTAACGCATACAGATGTTCTATATACAGATAATGGAAAAAAGCTTAGAATAAAACTTTTTGTTGAGGAGGGAGACCAATATAAAGTTCAATCTCTACAATACGCAAATAATATCGTTTTTGATGCTGAAGAGTTAGAAAAGGATATCAAAGTAAAACCAGAAGATATTCATAATAAAGGACAGGTGGCTAAAGATGCTCAAGTACTTGAAAAGAAATACCAAGATAGTGGTTATGTGGATGCTACCGTAACTCCACAGGTCTCAAAAGATGAACAGAATAAAACAACGAATATTGTATATAACATATCTGAAAGTGAATTGAAATATATAAAACAAGTTGATATTACGGGTAATGATGTTACACAAGATGAAGTCATTCGCAGGCAGGTATTAGTGAAACCTGGAGAACGATATGATGGTTCTGCTGTGGAATCAAGCCGATTGCGACTTGAAAATACGGATTATTTTGATAAAATCCGTATTACGCTCCATGATGATGAAGAAGACCCAAGATATTCTAATTTACTTGTAGATGTAGAGGAAGGGAAAACCAATACCTTTCTTTTCGGAGCTGGATATAGTACAGATGAAGGTGTTGGCGGTTTTGCACAGTTAAGACTAAGAAATTTTGACATTACCAACTGGCCATCCTTTTCAGGGGGAGGACAACAATTTTCAGCACGTGTTCACGTCGGTGACAGAAGAGACCGCTATAGTGTAAGTTTCACTGACCCCGAGATATTTGGATATCCTATTTCACTTGGCGTAGATTTGTATGATGAATCCTATTGGGTTCGTAGTGGTGCAGACTACCGTGAAAATCAGACAGGAGGACAAATACGTTTTGGGAAGGCGCTTTCACTTTACAATACTGCACGGTTAGCATTTAGGGTTGAAGATGTCGATATTAGTGACCTTTCATGGTTTATAAATCCTGAAATAAGAAAACAAACTGAAAATTCAACAACGGTAAGTACAATTTTGAGTTTAGAGAGAAATACTTTAGACCGTTATCGTGACCCAAGTCGTGGTATTAATGCTGTGTTAAGTTCAGAACTTGCTGGACTTGGCGGAGATAATAATTTTGTAAAATTGCAACTTGATTTTGCTTGGTATAGGGCATTGGATAAAGATAAAAAGTGGGTTTTTATGCTAAGAACTCGTGAGGGTTGGATGACAGAATATGGAGACTCAGATTATATACCACTAATCTACCGTTTTTATGCTGGTGGTACTACCACAGTCCGAGGTTATGATTATCGTGATATTGGTCCTAAGATTCGTGAATATGGCTTCTTTGGAGATTGGATTGCCAAAGGCGGTAATTTACGATTAGTTAACAATTTAGAATTAAAGTATAAGGTGACAAATATCTTTAGAATTTATAGCTTTATTGATATGGGTGGTGTTTGGGAAGATGAGGGAGATATCGATTTGTCAGATTTAAGATATAGTAGCGGATTAGGAATAGGTGCAGAAATTCCGAAGATAGGACCTATTCGTGTTGATTATGGTATTCCATTAAATCCTGATGATGACCAAGGACACGGTAGATTACATTTAACTACAGGATTGCAATTCTAATCAAAAAGAATATATGATAAAGATTCCCTTATTCTTAGAAAAAATCCCGCATACGTGAAATTTAAAATAAAAATTTGATATACTTTCGTCTATATATTAAATAAGAATAAAATAACAATTGTTAAATTAACATAAATAGAAAGGATTCGCAGTGAACGGGAGATATTTTTTTATATCATTAACGATTTGTATTTTATTACTTCTTCCTGTCGGTATGATTTTTGCACA
>JAIWNQ010000065.1 GCA_020216745.1 Candidatus Hydrogenedens sp. | reverse complement strand
ATGAGTTTTTTGGATAATCGCCTCCGCTATAAATATATTTGCTAATATAATGAAAAAGGATAATAAAGGGACACTCCCTAAAGAGGTTAACTGAGAAAAAAGCAAATTCGGACCTTGACTATACCCTAAATTACACCACCCAAACCCCGTTAAAGCATGGGCTTGCACCCATTCCATCCCTACCCAGAGGGCACCGAAAACATAGTTACGGAAAATAGAATTTTGATGGGAAAAATGTTTACTCACTAAAAAACCTATAATTGCCCAGAATGCAGAAAGTCCCATTGAGAGTAATTGGTAACCGATGAACGCTGGTCCACCTACCCAGAACATATTGACAATGAGCCAGTTTAAAGTGAGTGAATGGAAAACCCAACCACTTATAAAAAAATACAATGCTACTTTTTTAGGTTTTGTTTCTAAAAAGAAGGTTATAAATAGAGGTACAAATGCTACCCAGATTAGAATATAGAAATGAAAGTTAGGGAAGGATAGGAACGCAAGTATACCCGTTAAAATGGAAAGAAATAAAGGATTTTTTACCCACGTTTTTATTAAGTTAATATTCATAAAGTCGTTTTGCCTGTTTTAATTTTAAACGTTATTTACATATCACTATATTATCAAAAAGGATTGGACATTTTCAGTCGGGAGGTGTTATAAATCATCTTGCATAGCTTTGATTTCTTCTTCTATGCGTTCCTTATTTTCCCATTTATCCCCGCGTTTTTCCCAGAAACGTAAAGCACTCGACCCCTCTTCTGACATGGAGCGAAGGTCAACGACTGTGGGCTGAACAAATATTAAGAGGTGGGTAATGTCTGCTTGAGACCGTCTTGAACGGAATGGAATTCCGAGTAAAGGTACTTTTCCGATACCTGGTACTCGATTTTCAGATTTCCGAATATTGCGACTGGATAATCCACCTATGACTAATGTTTGACCGTTCGGAACCATAACGAACCCCGTTTGAGACCGCTTTGAGAATACGGGTAGGTCAATGCCTCTTAGTCGGTCTATTCGGGTAATATCTGTTACGTCTAATTGTTTGATTTCAAGTTGCACCATATTGTTTGGCAAGATGGTCGGGATTAATTCAAGGTTAACTCCGATATCTTTCCATGCAACGCTTAGGTTAGGAACGGATGCACCCTTTGTTACAGATTGGTATGGCACCTGTCCACCTGCCTTGATAGTTGCTGGTGTTCCGTTCATAACCAAGATTTCGGGTTTTGAAATGAGGTCGACGTCAGACTTTGTTTCAAGGGCACGAAATACCCCATCCAATGTTCCATAATCCCATGTAAGTATGCTGAACGTTAAACCACCCCCTTGTGGGGTCTGGATTCCAGCAGTGGCAGTGTCTGGGTCGTTACGTAGAGGTGGTTTTTCAAAGTCTGGATTTTTGTAGGGAACGTTGAAAGGTGGTTGTTTAGGATTAGGTGATGGGGCGGGTAGGGTTACAGATGAGAAGTCTTGAGAGACATCTGTTGTATTGGTTGTTATTTGAGGTATTTTAAGGTGTTCATGTTCTTCTTCTCGGTAAAATCGCACAAAGTTTAAGTTTGTTCCTAATTTTCTTAAGCCATTTTCGTTTGTTTCACTTATCCAGACCTGAACTTGAACCTGTCGTATGTCAACTGGTGGCGGTGGAGTGGGAGGAGGAGGTGGTTGTTCGGCTGGAGGAGGAGGGGGAGGTGGTTGTTGTTCGGCTGGAGGGGGAGGTGGTGGTGCAGGTTGTGCATCCTGAGTGTAGGTAGGAGAAGTTAAGAAAAGTAATAAAGAGATTACTATCGTTAGCACGATGTTGATTTTTATATTTTTTAAGGATGTTATCAAAAGTTGTGTCATTTTTTCTTATCTCCCGTACCTAACTCAGAACTAACCCCATTTTCATTTTTATTGATTTCAACGCCTGTAATGCCTTCGGCGATACCTTCGGGAATTTCTTTGAGACCACCTAAAACATTAGTAATAATTTCAGTGGGAGATACTTTTGTTGGTTTCTTTTCTTCTTCGGTTGTGAATCCGTATTGGTCTGCAACGGTATAGGAGGGACGCCATAATTCTGCTTTTAATAGGAATACAAGTTCTCGTCGTCCTTCTTCCTTTTTCTTGTTTCCAAGGCCTTGAGTTAGGGGTATTTCTGGGGCTTTGAATGGAGTTACTCTTTGTATTAATCCGTTGGCTAATTCTTCTCCCTGTATTAGCCATGGAACTGAGGATGAAGTTCTTGTTCGTGTATTTCTATATAACCCGCCTAATATTAGAACCTGGCCATGTCTAACCCAAATTGTAGTTGTTATACTACGTGAAATAAATTCAGGTACGCTAATTGTATTTGCTGTGTTGCCAGCTATGGCTACGCTTAGTCGTTGTCCTTCTTCGGTGATGGCTGCTGTCAGTGTAAGCTGGATATAGATATCTTCAGTGGTTCTTGGGTCGCCATCATCATCAATCACCCGGTTTGCCTGGACGCTTAAGTTAACCCCCGTAGGTTTAAATTCGGTTACTTGTTGAGTCACGACGCCGACGACGATAGTGTTTTCGTAGGGTATTTCCTGTACTGTTTGTATCACGGTAGGAGCAGATGCTCCTACGGGTACTAATGCTTTGGGTCGAGATAATATGAATGCACGGTTTTGGTTTACTAATGCTTGTAGGACTGCTTCAAAATCGCCCCATTTACTTGTCATTCGGTCTAAAAATACCGTAATGGCAGAAGATTGTGTAGTGGGAAAGGTTAAATCACCAGTAGTGATTGCAGGATTCCCTGTTGATACTCTTCCATAAGGTCGTGGGTCTGTTTTTTGGCGGAAATAACCTGAAAGACCCGTTTCGCTTCCAATGTGTGTTTGAAATTCTATAATTTTAACTGAAACACTTACCTGTTGAGGTGTAGGTTGCTGGGCTACGGTTGTTAGTGAGGTAAAAGACAGTATTGAAATTAAGACACTTATTAGTGTTGGAATTTTGTACTTTTTAATACTATCTTTTTTTATTTTCAATTTATTCATCATAGTATGCAGTATAATCATAATGGTCTATGTTTTCAATATTATCAAAATTTACAAACTGTGCACTGAAAGGTTTATGTTGCCCTGGATTTAGATTTCCGATAAATATGTTTTTGGTGTCGTATACCATTCCGCTAAAGCCATATATAGTCAGTTGAATATTAACATTTTTTATAGTTCGTGTGCTTCGGTTTCGTATTTGTCCAGAAACATTATAAATATGGTGTTTAAAATCGTTTGACCAACCGCTTTGACGACCACTGCGGAATGAGGTAACATTGAAGAAAACGATGGGATTCCGTTCCGCTTCTCTTTTTAGTGCTTCTTCTGGTGTTAACACAACTATTTCGCCAGTAGGTGTTTTTTCAATTCGGCTTGTAATGGTTGGGTCATTCCATAGTTCAGGTTTCATCGTAACGAGGGTTTTGTATAAAGTGCCCGCTTTTGAATAATCTTGATTTATCCAATACCAGTTTGCTAATTGTAACATTAATTCTGGGTTTTCTTTATCCTGTTGTAGTTTTGCTTCAAGGTTTTTGATATGGTTTTCAATAGTATCAATTTTTTCAATATGGTTTATGGTGGTACCTAATAACTCACCTATTTGTTTTCTTGCGTGTTCCGCATATATTCCTTTTGGTTCATTTTGCAAGTATTTAATGTAATGGGTCAATGCATTTTGAGGACTTCCTAACCCTTGATAGACGATACCTAAATAATAATTTGCTGAGTTGGTATTGTCTCCACTTTCTAAAACAGAGAGTAGTTTTGGAAGTGCTTGTGAGAACTGACCTTGTTCAATCAGCTGTTGAGCTAACTTGATATCTGAAGATGTCGGATTTGTTTTGTAAATATTTCGGTGTTGTAGATTAAGGGGATGGTTATCATGTGTTTTTGGATTTGCATGTTGACATGTTTGTAGGCAGGAAAAACAGAATAGACAAAAGAGTATTGCTATTCCAGTGTTTTTTCGCCATATATGTTTCATGAACGACCTTTTCTTTTTTTATTTTTAGTATAGGAAATTAAAAGAGTGAATAACAATTAGTAGGTATGTTGTTTATTTATTCTTTGCAAGTCTTTCGAGAACTTTTTCTGTAATATCCTCTGCTGGTATTTGGTCTCCTGCAGTTTGCCAGTAATTAAATTCAGCTACAAGGTCAAATTGACTTTCTTGTGCAACTTCTTGGATAACACGAACTGCCCGCTCACTGGCTTTACTTAGCATGATCCAGTATTTGGCAGTTCCAGCTTCTATCTTTCGCGTTTTAATTCCTGAAAATTCAGGGGTCGCTTGAATGACTTCTTCAAAGCGAACTAACCCTGGTTTATTGAACTTGCTCGCTGTGCCCCAGAATATTTTTTGTTCATCAACTCTATCTGGTGCAAGAGAGAGTGGGTCTGCCAGTGCCCATAGGTTACTGCACAGAAAGGCGAGAGTTATTAATATTTTACTTGCTCGCATATAGTGCTCCTTACCTTTTGTGCTATTTTTAGTTTGTTGTTTCGTAATCAATTTTTTGCCTTTACAATCTATACTTTATTAATCTTATGAGAGTATGAAAAAGTTTCATATTTTTTAAAATTTTTTTTGAAAAATACAATATGTTGTGTGTAGGTTAAAAATTGGCATATAAGTAGTATATATCATTTTGGGGAGGGGGTGTCAATGTTTTTGGGGTCGGACAAGTCGGACAAGTCGGACGAGTCGGACGAGTCGGACGGGGCGAGCGAGGTGGATGGGTCGGACGGGGCGAGCGAGGTGCACGGGGCGGACGGGTCGGACGGGGTGAAGAGGGATTACTTTAAACATTGTAAATTTGTATAATATCATTTAGGTTTATTCGTTTAATGATTGTGTTTTATTGTAGAATGATGGAAATTTAATTAAAATTAAAAGGACTATACGATGTATCGAAGGAATGCTATTTTTAGGCAATGGTTATTGATTTGTTTTTTATTTGTTATTGTTTTTTTTATCTTTGATGCTTTTGGGGTGGGGGAGAGTGAATACTCCGCAATACGGATAATGCATAAAAATTCTATTGCAGGTAAAAATGTTATAGCAGATATTAGTATTGGTGGTTTGTTGGAAAAAGAGGGAGAGAAATTTGTTCCTATTCTTTGTGATATGGATGCTAAACATGATTATTCTTATGTATTAGTCAGCCTTGATGTTTACAATTTATCTGAAAAAGATTCGAAGTTGGCTATAAGTTCAAGTCAGGAAATCGCATTAGTTAAAGGATTTAATAAGTGCTCGTTTTCGCTTCCATTAGAAGGGTTTCAAGATGGAGAGTATGAGGGGAAAATCCAAGTTAAATATACAAAGGAGGAGAAACCTGCAATTGTTGATTTTGTTATGGAGAAAATATCATCACATGGTCTGGAAATGAAATTACGAGAGATTGAAAAGGAATTAGCAAATGTATCTGATTTAACGACGTCAGAACATCAAATTACTTCTGTTGAGCCGAGTTTGGCAAAGAAGTTGATGGAGCAAGCACAGAAGGAATTTTCAGAGAAGGAATGGGAGCATTTATCAGACACGTTGAATACTCTTGAGGAGCAAATATCTTCATTAAGGGTATCTTTTTTAAGGGATGTAGAGAGTAGTGTCGAAGGGGACACCTTTGAATCGTTAACACTTAATTCAGAGGGTGTTTTTGCGAATAATAAGCCTGTAAGTGTTGTGGGTGTTTATTTAGATGAGCCGAGTCTTGATAAGGTGAAAATGGTTATTGATAGTTCAGTTCCTTTGGTTGTATTTCCTATATCTTTAGATAAATTAGTTCCATTGGAAACGGAAACGTCAGAAATACCTGAAGAGATTTATGTGCTGATAGATACCTTGATAGAAAATAAGGTTTATGTATTAATTCAGCTTATTCAAGAACAAATGCCTGCTTGGTTTTATGATAAATATCCTGATAGTGTTCAAGATGGTTTTATAAATTTGGCTGTTCCTGTAGTTCAGGGAATTTTGGAAAAGGGATATAAAAAGATTGTAGACCGATATGGGAGCAATGCATTTTATTTAGGAATGAGTTTGTTAGTTAATCCACGGTTTAAGTTTAATGGGGATGTTGTCCGCCAGTCTTTTATAGAATGGGCAAAGGTTAATTATCCTGATAGACAGACATTAAATCAGATCTGGCATGCACATTTGACGACCTATGATGAGATAACTATTTGGGATGAGGTGGCTCCATCCTGGAGTTATCAAAATAAGCGGGCATATCAATATGATTGGCAGAATTTTCATCGGGATATGATTTCAAATATGCTTAAAATGGTGTTTGAGCGGATTCGGTCATATCATGATCATCCATGTCCTCTTTCTGTTTCTTTTCCTGCGAGTGTATTTGAATTAGATGAGACGAAGTTTACACCTGATAGGGAACGAGTTATTCCAAATCTTGATTTTATTTCATTAAATGCATGTTTTAAGTCTGAGGATGGTATTTATGCTCAGGGGTATCCTGACCCGGCGGTGGATTTGGTATGGCTTCGCTCGGTATCTCAAGGGAAACCGCTGGTTATCGCTCGTGCTGATTTGCAATATCGGGAAGGTATGACAAGTGCTGAGAAATATAATTATACTCAGGGTTTTCTTTGGGATATGGTAGTTTCTGGAGCACAGGTAATAGCGTTAAATTTGGGTGGGAATCTCAGAGATGAGGTTCCTATTTGGAAGGCGATTGCTGATTCGAATAGATTATTTAAGCGATATGGGGAAGTATTGCGAGGGTTGCAGATTTCAAAACCGTTGGTACGTATTTTGTTTAGTGACTCATCAAAGATTCTTGATGGTGGTGTGCCCCATTTGAAATCGGCACGGCTTGCTTTTGAGGGGAGTTCTTTTGCAGGTTATGATGTCTGTTTTGCAACGGAGCGTGAAATAGAGGCGGGTGTGTTGCAGGATACAAAGGTATTGATTATGCCACAGACATTGGCGATAGAAGATGATGTATTTAATATGATTACTGATTATATTCGTTCTGGAAATTATATTATACGAGTAGGTACTCAAATTCCGTATGACCCTAAAGGCAAATCGCGTCGTGATGTTGTGCAACCTACGAGTAATACTGTTTTGGTGCGTGGGATGAATTTGCCGACAGAGTATTTGCATGGGATGGATGCTGTAATTTCCAATAAGGCATTACCGCCGATACCGAGACCTGTGAATAAAGTGGGATATCCTTTGGAAGGGGTAAAATCGCGGTTCATCGACTCGTCTGATGGTGGTGGTTATTTGTATCTATTAAATTTGAGGAAGGAATCGGTTTTATGTCGGCTTACAGGATATCTTCAAAAGGGTGTGGATTTAGTTCATAATGAAAGTGTTGAATTTCCAAAAATGCTTCAACCGTTGGAATTGTTGTTTGTGAAATTAATTCCACCTGATTATGAGAAAGTGGTGGAATCGAATCCGATACCTGAGGCGAAATCAGATAAGAAAGATAAAAAGTCGAGGTGAGGATAGATTGACAATAATGGATAGTGGAAAATCATTGCCTTTTTCTCAAAATGTAATTGCAATTGTTTGGGATTTTGATTTTACGTTAACGCCGAAGAACATGCAGGAGCCGTTGTTTATTGAGTATGGTGTGGATGAGCAAACGTTTTGGAAAGAGGTCAATGCTTTACCTGAATATTATAAGAAAGCGGGGATTCGTGTGTCTGAAGAGACTGCTTATTTGTGGCATATTATTTCTTATGTTAAGGCGGGTACGTTTCCGGATTTGACGAATCAAAAATTAAGGGAATTGGGTGGGAAAATACCATTTTTTCCGGGATTGCCGGAGTTTTTTTTGGAGATTCAACAAAAGTTAAATAGGGAACCTTATCTTGAATATGATTTAAAGGTAGAGCATTATATTGTGAGTAGTGGTCTTGCAGAGATGATAAAGGGTTCGAAGATAGCTCCGTATATATCAGGGGTATGGGCGTCAGAATTTATTGAGGTGCCGGCGGGACCGGGTGAGGATTTTACGCAACAACCTAAATCGGGATTGATTAGTCAGGTTGGATATATCATTGACCATACCACGAAAACGCGAGCATTATTTGAGATTAATAAGGGGATAAATAAGGTGGAGGGGATTCGTGTCAATGATTCGATACCTGAAAATGCGAGACGGGTTCCATTTAAGAATATGATTTATGTGGGTGATGGTCCGAGTGATATTCCATGTTTTTCGGTGGTGCGTAAGCATGGCGGGTTAACTTATGCGGTATATCCGAGAGGGGATGAGTATAAATATCAGCAGGTGATTGAACTTTTAGAATCAGACCGAATAGATGCATACGGGCCTGCAGATTATCGTGAAGATAGTGAAACAGTTATTTGGTTAAAAAATAAGGTGATAGGTATTGCTAATAGAATTGTGGAAGAGAAGAAGAGTGCGTTGTATTCTCAGATTAAATCGGGGCCAAAACATACAAGTTAGGGTGGGGTATGTAGCATAGTTTTTAGTCTGTGTTTTTAGACCAGATGCCAGGTATTTGAGTGTCGCAGTATGGGCATTTGCCATCTGTTAGTTTATTAGACCAGACATTGAAGCCTGTTCGTTCAATAAGTAACTCATGGCAATGAGGACAGTATGTGTTTTCCATTGTTTTTACGGAGCCGGGACGGTTACCAGCGTAGACGAATTTTAAGCCTGCATCTTTAGCAATTTTATATGCCTTTTCAAGTTGATGTGCACTTGTAGGGAAACCATCATTCATTTTATAGTTGGGGTAAAATCCTGTTACATGCCATGGTATATTCGGATTTATTTTGGCGATGAATTTTGTTAGTTCTCGTAATTCTTCATCGCTATCATTAAAGCCTGGAACTAATAATGTGACTATTTCTACCCAGTAGTTTAATTCGACAGCTTTTTCAATTGTATGGCAGACAGTAGAAAGTTTTCCGCCTAATTTATCGTAGTTTTTTTGTTGGAATGTTTTTAGATCTATTTTGAATAGTTTTGTCACGGGTCTCAAAAATTGCAATACTTTTTCTGATGCGTGTCCGTTACTTACATAACCACAAATGATACCTCTATTTTTTGCTAAGGAGAAGATTTCGAATGCCCAGTCGCTTGTGATAAGTGGTTCGTTATATGTGCTAACAATTACGGGAGAATGATGTTGAAGTGCAAGTTCTAATATTGTATTTGCGGAGATAGGTTCGAAACGGATGAGTGAATTGGGGTCGCGGAGTGTTTGACTACTGAGCCAGTTCTGGCAAAATGGGCAATGAAAATTACAACCTAACATGCCGAAAGATAATGCGGTATCACCTGGTAATACGTGGAAGAAAGGTTTTTTCTCGATGGGGTCGATGGCAAGTCCAGCAACGTAGCCATAGGGTGCATATAAAATGCCATCTTGGTTAAATCTTAGTTTGCAGATTCCACTTTTACCTGGAGATATAGTGCATTGATGTCCACATGAAAAGCAACGAACCTTATCTCCCTCTAATGTCTCGTATAATTCTTTGTTAGCGGGTTTGGAGAATTTTGATTTTAATATTTGTTCGTTATTTTCCATAGTTGTGTATCTTTTCTATTATTGTATATCTCCTGTGCCTGGAGTTTCATCAAAATATTTATGCTTGTCATTTATTTTTGCAAAGGATTCCGCTTCGGGAAGAGGTTCTTTAGGGATGGTAATGATAGGCCAGATTTTGGAATATGTTGCGTTGATTTGGATGTAGTGTTTCCACTTTTCTGGGATGTTTTTTTCAGGATATATGGCGTTTACGGGACAAGGGTCGACGCATGCACCGCAGTCAATACAATCATCTGGGTCGATAACTAACATATTTGCACCTTCGTGGAAGCAGATAACGGGGCAATTACGAAGGCATTCTGTATACTTGCATTTAATACATGGTTCTGTTACCACATAAGCCATAATTAAATTCCTTAATTTTTGTATTATATTATATACATTTTTTATTAATTTTTTAACGGAAAATTATAGGA
>JAIWNQ010000064.1 GCA_020216745.1 Candidatus Hydrogenedens sp. | reverse complement strand
AGAGGATGTTTATGGTGTATCAAAAAATTATATCAATATCTACAAAGACGTATGGTGAGATGATGGATATAACGTCTCGGGTGCAACGTATTGTTCAGGAGTCAGGGATGAAAGTAGGGATAGTTCATATTTTTAATGTTGGAAGTACAGCCTGTATAGGGACTATTGAATATGAACCGGGACTTGTTCGTGATTTACCGGAACAGCTGTCGCGATTATTTCCTCCGGGGCGACGTTATGCTCACGAACAGACATGGCATGATGGGAATGGGCATTCGCATTTGCAGGCGACAGTAATGGGTGCAGGGATTACAGTACCTTTTCATGATGGGAATCTTATTTTGGGGACATGGCAACAAATATTTCACCTTGAATGTGACATTAAACCACGCAGTAGGAAGGTTGTAGTAACTGTCATTGGCGAGTAATCTATTTTTGATGTTTTTTGGTGCGTTTTATTTGTCTTTTTTAATATAATTAATAACCTATGCCCCGATAGTTCAGTGGATAGAACGAATCCCTCCTAAGGATTAGACCCGCGTTCGATTCGCGGTCGGGGCGCCATTTTTTTTAGGGGAGGTAGTTAGAGGTGAAGGAAATATTTTTTGATTTTGGGTTATATCTTTATTTTTCATTCGTGACGTGGTATGATATTAAGAAACTTTTTTATTGGAGGTTAAGTAGTGGGTTTTTCTGTAGGGATTATTGGTTTACCTAATGTTGGTAAGAGTACGCTTTTTAATGCACTAACCCAAAGTAATCATGCTCAGGTGGCGAATTATCCTTTTTGCACTATTGAACCTAATCATGCAGTGGTAAGGGTGCCCGATGAAAACTTAGACCGATTGTCTGCAATGATTCAGCCGAAGCAGACTATTTATGCAACGATTGAGTTTGTGGATATAGCAGGTTTGGTTAAAGGGTCGCATAAGGGAGAAGGACTTGGTAATCAGTTTTTAGCACATATTCGTGAAACGGATGCATTGATTCATATTGTTCGTTGTTTTGAGGATGAGAATATAGTCCATGTTCATGGTGTTATTGACCCTCTTGCTGATATTGATGTTGTTAATATTGAATTAATATTTGCAGACTTACAGCAATTGGAGCGTAAGATTGAGAAATTGCATCGACAGGTCAAAGGGGATAAAAAGGTAATTCCTTTGTTGGAATTGTGTGAACGATTAAAGGGGCATTTTGAGAAAGGACTTCCTGCAAGGGTATTTCCTGAGCGGGATAGTGATATATTTCATGAATTAAATGAGGAGATGCGTTTTACGACGGGTAAAAAGATTATCTATGTTGCGAATGTTGATGAGAAAGGATTGGAGCATGATCCACCTGTTTTGGATGGGATACGGAAGTTGGCTGAACATGAGGGGACAGAGGTTGTTAAGGTGTGTGCACAATTAGAAATGGAATTGGCAGAGATGGAGGAGGCGGAACGGAGAGAGTTTTTGATGATGGATGGGGCAACAGAGTCGGCATTGGAACAAGTGGTTCATACTGCGTATAGGTTGTTGAGTTTGGTAACGTTTTATACGATGGCACCTCCAAAAGAGATTCGTGCATGGGCGGTGAAGGAAGGAACCCATGTTATTAATGCTGCGGGTATGATTCATACCGATTTTGAAAAACATTTTGTTTGTGCAGAGGTCGTTCCCGTGAAGGAATTTTTGTTGCATGGTGGAGAAGCGGGAGCAAGACATGCTGGAGCATGGCGTATTGAAGGACGGGATTATATAGTTAAAGATGGCGATTGTATTTATATTAAGGCGAATGCATGAGATTACTTTTTGAAAAATTTAACATAAAAGTAAATGGAGAAGTTCAATGAAAAGTAAATATTTTGTATTTGTTTTCCTATCCATTGTTTGTTGTTTAGTTATCTCTTGTCAAGATAGAAATATAAAGAAGGAGGATAGGACACCTGCAAGTAAAGGGGTTGGGAAGTCTCCTGAAGGAGTGCAAGGAGTTCCAAAAACGGTGGGTGAGAGCGTATCATTACAGCCGATATATCAATATCCAATGGCTGGGGAAGTGATAGATAAAAAATTTATGTTGGTGTTTGATAAAAAGGTATATTTCCCATCAGATGTATCTGTTGATGATTATATAAAGACAGAGCCACCGTTGAGGGGAGTTGTAGAATGTTTGGGGAATGCAATCGTTTTTAATTTATTGCAGGATTTGCCTACAAATGTTGAAGATATTAAGATTTGTGTGCATCCACAGTTGCAGTCGGAAGAGGGCTTGAAAATAGATCCTCAAAAGTTGTGTTATCAATTACCAGCAAAGGGTATTAAGGTTTTAGAAGGTCAATTTAAGGATGTAGATGAGAGCCGTTTTTTGTTTTCGTTGAAGTTTAGTCAGGCGGTTTTGGCGGGAGATGTGAAGTCGTTTATTTTATTAACTAATAAGGATGGAGGAGATGTTGAGTTTAGTGTGCAGGATACAGGGAATCCAACGGAGGTAGTTGATTTAGAGATAAAGAGGTCTGCTGATGAGCCGTATAAGATGCTGATAAAGCCTGGGTATTGGGACAGTGAAAAGAGATATAAGGGGCAAGGGGCATATTTTGAATTTCCTTTGAAAGAGCGGTTGGAGGTGGTTGAATGTAAGATGAGGGAGTATGGATATTTACAAATTACGTTCTCAAGACCTGTTTCGGGCAGTGTTATTTTAAAATCTGTTTATATGACTTATCCTAATCAGGCGAGGATCGAATATAATGCGATTCCTGCGGATTGGGGGATGGTTAATGAGCCTGTAATTAGCACGGCATATACTATGGCAAATGTGGAACCTGATTATTGGAGGGTGTTAGATGCGGTATCGTCCTCGGGAAAAACCTTTAATGTGGGGGATTACATTAAGGAGAAGGTATCTAAATCATGGTTGTTAAAGGTTAAGCCAGGCATCTCGGCGGATATTATTAATGTAGGCGTAAAACAGTATACGTGGTCAACGGATTATGCCCTTTTGCAGGAGGAGTATAAATGGAGTTCTCAAAGGAGTACATCTGATTTTAAGATTGATTATACATACTGGAATAACAAAGGATTGGATGGTGTTTCGTGTTCGGTTAATATGCCTCGGATTGATATTGATAAGGCTATAAACTATCTTGAAATAATTCCTCCTGTTGAGAATCTTTTGTTGCAGATGGGGGGATGGGGTAATATTCAGATTGATGGTGATTGGAAATCAGGTATAAATTATGTGATGAAATGGAAAGCAGGATTGGAATGGGGAGGCGATTCTATTTCTGGATATAAGGTTTTATCAAATGATTATGTATATCCGTTGGCGAAGGTTCCGGAGTATAAAACGTTAGATTTTGCAAATGATGATAAATATTATATAGTTCCTCTTCATGAAAAGAATTTTGTGCGTGTTGGTAGTCGTAATGTTCCGAAGGGTTATATTCACGTTTATGAGGTGATTACGGAAAATCTTCCTGTATGGATAGGGAATGTTTCGGCGAATAGTATTCCGTTTGAAATAAATGAGAGGACGACAAAATATCTGACTGCTATTCCTGTTGAATTTCCGAATTGTATTGATAAAGCGAGTTATGTAGATGTTGATTTGACAAATTACTTGGCTGGGTATCCGAAAGGGGTTTTTACATTATGTTTATCAGATACAAAGAAACCGGGTGTGTTGAGGGCATCATGGGAAAATAAGGCTTCTACCTCATCAGGAGAGGAAGATGACGAGGAATATGAAAGGTATGATTATGAAGATGAGTGGGGGTATGGTGATGAGAATCGATTTTATTCGGATTATAAAGGAGTTCGAAGTGATATATGTTATGTGTTGTGGACAAGATTGGGGGTTGTTTCGCATTGGAATGATACGGGGTTGATTGCCTTTGTACATGATTTGTTAGATTTAACTCCGCAAGCGAATGCAGTTGTAACGGCTTATTCGATTAAGAATCGTAAAGTAGGTGAAGGTATAACGGATAATAAGGGTTTTGTGAAAATATCAGTTGATGATAAAGGGTTGGGAAGTCCATATCTATTGACGGTTCGTACTGATAAAGATTTTACCTTTGTATTTTTGGTTCCTAAACCGCTACCTACCTTTAAGGATTTGGAGAAGTATGATAAATATGATAGTGAAGGATATGATGCTTTTATTTATGCGGATAGGAATTTGTATCGGCCGGGAGAGACTATTCATTCGAGGTGGATTGTTAGGACAAAGTATGGTTCAGAGGTTGTACATGCTCCTTTAGAATTACGATTTGTTAATCCACAAAATAAGGTGATTTTACGTAAGATAGTGAATTTGTCGGAATTGGGTACGGGTGGTGAAGATATAGTTACAGAGATGACGTATTTGACAGGAAATTATAATTTGGGTTTGTATGTTCCAGGTGGAGAACGTATTTGTGGCTCTACAATTATACATATTGAGGATTTTGTACCCGACCAGATTAAGACGGAGCTAAATGTTAGTGAAGATTTTTGGGTTGTAGGTTCTAAACAAAGTGTAGAATCTGTTTCTCATTATTTTGTAGGACCACCAGCCAATGATTTGAATTGTAAATGGAAATTGGTTATTACAAAGAAGGAGTTTGAGAGTGATAAATGGAAGGGTTATCGGTTTGGTAACGATGAGATATTTAAGACGGTAGTTATGGATTTAGGGGTTCAAAAAACGGATAAGGATGGTAAATCGAAGTTGGAATTTGTGTTTAATCCACTGGGCTTTATTAATGTACCTGTTGAAATATCGACGATAGCGGAAGTTTCGGAATCTGGTGGCAGGGCAGTTTTTGGTGTTAAGAAGGTTATAGGTTATCCAGAGGATATTGTTTGTGGGTTAGGCCTTGAAAAGATTGGTGATAAGTTGCAGGCGAGTGTTGCTTTGGTGGATAAAAATTTTGACCCTGCTCCGGATCAGGAAGTTGAAGTATTTTTAGAGAAAGTTGAATGGACTTATGTGAATCGTGTTTATAGAGGAGCTTTTCCGCAATGGGAACGTGTCTTTAAAGTTATTGAACAGAAAAAAATAGTCACCAATAATGGGATGGCTGTTGTTTTATTTGATAGTCCATTACCGTATTATTCTTATAGGATTCGGGCGCAAAGAGTTGGTTCAAAAGTTTTTTCAGAACGTTCGTTTTATTATGTTCCTTCGCAAATGATTGACTTGAAAGATAAGCCTCCAGAACTGGTAAAAATACATATTGAGGATAAAAGGTGGTCTGTTGGTGAGGATGTTCCTGTAACTATTGAAGTGCCTTTCGATGGTAAGGCTGTGGTAATAGTTCAGGGAGATAAGATATGGGATGGGCAGATTATAGATATTGTTTCGGGGAAGGGGATGTTTTCATTGCCAATAAAAGAAGAATATTATCCGAATGTTTGGGTTGGAGTTTCGGCGCTACACGTGCCTACCAAAGAGGAAGTGGAAATTAGCCCATATTCTTCATTTTCTTTTGCTAAAGTTGAGGTAGAAAATCCGAAAGGCAAATTAAATCTTGTTTTTTCTGATTTGCCTACAGAGGTAAAACCGCAGACGGAGGTTGAGGTATCCGTTCGGGCAACGGATAAGGATAATAGACCGTTGGTAGGAGAGTTGACAATTGCTTTAGTAGATGAAGGGATACATTCAATAGTTGGGTATATTTCACCTGACCCGTATGCGTGGTTTGGTAGGGCTCGTTATTCACCCATTCAACGAGTACATTATTATGACCATGTGGCTTATCATTATGACCCAACCTTACCTGGTGGTGATATGTTGGCGAGAATGTTATCATCTGGGAAGCCTGAAATAAGTGATACCTGGATTAAACCTGTTGCTTTATGGTCTGGTGTAGTTCGTACTGACGAACAGGGTATCGCAAAGGCTTCTTTCCGTTTGCCTGAATTTAATGGTACGTTACGAATAGTGGCAGTAGGTGTTAACAAAGAGCTGGTGGGCTCTGTTGAAGGTTCGTTGTTTGTTCGTAGACCTTGTGTGATTCAGACACATTTGCCAAGATTTTTACGACCTAATGATAAGGCGATACTATTTGCAAGGAGTTTGAATTCTCAAGATGTTCCGTTAGATGTCAAGGTTTCTATGTCGCCGAGTGAAGCACTTCAAATAGTACCTACATTTTTTGAATGGGAATCAAAACCTCAAAGTCTTAGTTTATCACCCGAAATAAATTTAACTTGTGTGTCTGGTTTGAGTCAGGCGAAGATTGATTGGCAATACCAAATTGTTGATAAACAAGGAAATGTGGTTGACCAATTTAGTCAAGAGACGCCTATACCTAATCGAATCCCTGCGATATATGAGCAACGGAGAAAAACATATATGATTTCTCCAGGGGAGATACTTAAATTGGATACTAACGATTTTGTTGTGGATGACCTGTTAGAGACGGAAATAAAAGTGGGAGGTAGTCCACTATTACAAATAGAGCCGGCTATATCGTGGTTGTGGAAGTATCCGTATTCATGTTGTGAACAAAAAATTTCACGATTATATGGGTTGTATCTATTTCGTCATTATGTCCAGAATTCTATGCCAGAGACAATAAATAAGGAGTTATATAATAATATTTTACTAACCCTTGTTAATGAAATATTTGCACACCAGCAGGCAAATGGAGGTTTTTCACTTTGGCCTTATTCGAATTCTACCGACCTTAAAACATCACTTCATACAGCCTTATTGCTGGCTCTTATAAATAGGGATAAAGAATTACAAATTCCTGAAAAGCCATATCGAAGGCTTATGGAGTTTTTGCAAGATGTGTGTCGTAGAGGTGATTCGGAGAATAGTGTAGCCTGGGAGGCTCAGGCGTTTGCAACGCTTATCTTATCTATCAATGGAGACCCATCCGCAAGTGAGCGTTTGGTGAATTATTTGAAAGTAGATTTGCCTCGGAATTTGAGGGTTATGCTTCTTATGGGTGCACATATCTGTGGTAAGCCTAAAGAGTTTATTGTCCCCTATGTTAAATTATTGACCTGGGAGACAGAACATGAGAATGTAAAGAATACATACGAGTTTAATTCTCAACAAATGAGGTCTTTGGCTTTAAAGCTTATTTCGCATGTAATAGCAGACTCATCGCCGGATATAATTATAGATTGTCAGAGACCATTAATTGAATATGTATCTAAATCGTATTCTTTTACCACTTATGAATTAGCCTTTGTGTTAATGGCATTGGATATGAGTTTTAAGAAATTAGGGGTTCAGCCGTCGGAATGTGTTGCTCAAATCAATATAAACGGTCAAATAGAGGATTTGAAGGGAACCGAATTATTTTTTAAGAAGGTTAAAGGAACGACTCAGGTAGAAATACAGAATAAATGTGAATCGCCTTTGTTTGTTTTGTGGAGTATTCATGGAGTTCCGACCAATCCGCCTACAGGTGAGGAGTCGCAGGATATTCAGTTAACAAGAATGGTATATACACAGCAGAAAAAAGTGTTGACGGATAATAAATATTCTCAAGGAAATGTGTACTTACTTTTGTTTACAGTTAAACCGGAGTACGATGTTGATAATCTTATTTTGTCGCAGTTGTTACCAGCAGGATTAGAAATAGAAAATCCACGGTTAACTCCGGAAGGGATGGATGATATGATTTCGGGGACATTAAAATATTCCTTTAGGCAGATTAATCCGGAGCATGTAGAGATACGGGATGATAAATTAATAGTTGCTTTTCCACCGTTAGAATCTTCGAAGGATCTTGTATATGCTTATGGATGTATTGTGCGTGCAGTTACAAAGGGTAGTTTTGAGTTTCCGGGTGCACGAATTGAAGATATGTATAAGCCTGAAATATTTGCGAGATTATCTACACAACAGATAGAGATTGAGTAATAGTAGATGAGACGAAGATGGTTCATATTGACACTAATTGTATTTTGTGGTTTTTTTATCATTATAAGTGTGATTGATATTGTTTATTTGTGGAATTTAGGTCCGACTAATCCGTGCGATTTTTTGCATGTTGATTATTCCCCCAGAGTATTTTCTAAAGAGGGTCAACTTTTATGGGTTGGTTTGAATAGTGCTCAACAATGGTGTTTGCCAGTAGATATACATAAGGTTACGCCACATCTTATTGATGCTACAGTTTCAATAGAAGACCAACGATTTTGGGAACATAGAGGAGTAGATATTGTTGCTGTATGCCGTGCTATTTTTCAGAATATACGTGCCCGACGAATAGTGTCAGGTGCATCAACAATTACGATGCAGGTGATAAAACAATATTATCAGCAACATGGAAATGGTTTTATAAATTCAAATATCGGCAAATTCCAATTTAAGTTATTGCAGGCAATTCAATCTTTGCGTCTGGAACGGTGTGCTACCAAAGAGGAGATATTGCAGACTTATTTGAATAATGTATCTTATGGTGGAAATTTGTTAGGGGTTGAGTCGGCAAGTTGGCGTTATTTTGGTAAGACGGGGGAAGTTCTGAATATTGGAGAATGTGCTTTATTAGCGGGTTTACCGAAATCGCCAGAGATATATCGGCCAGATAGATGTCCACGTATAAGTATGAACAGAATGAAGTATGTTTTGAATCGGATGAAAGAGGAGAATTATATCACTGATGGGCAATATAAGCAGTATATAGAATCTCCACTGAAAATAGCCTTTTATCCTTTCCCTTGTTATGCACAACATTGGATTGCGAGACATAAGAATTTGTTCGATAAGGAGAAGAAGATTTTTACTTATTTGGATTATGAGTTACAGGTACAAGTTGAAGAGATATTAAAGAAAAGAGTTCAGCAATGGTCTCCAGAAATATCCACTGCATCAGCGATGGTGGTTGATGTTCCGTCGGGTGAGGTATTGGTTCGTGTGGGTGGTGTCAAGGAACGTTCCAGAATCCCTGTAAGTTATTTTGACTTTTGTAGTATTCCACGTTCGCCGGGGTCTGCGTTAAAGCCATTTTTATATTGTCTTGCAATGGAGAAAGGATTTCTTTTTCCAGAGGAAATATTATATGATTCTGAATTTGATGTGGGCAATTATGCCCCGAAGAATTTTGATGAATTATACCACGGTTTTATTGATGCAACGACTGCGCTTCGCTATTCATTGAATATTCCTGCAGTGCTTTTGTTGGAACGATTGGGGACGTATCCTTTTGTTGAGAGACTGAGAAATTGCAGTGTTCATTTGAAGTCAGAGGCAATAACATATAAGAACTCAAATTTGGGGGTTATTCTTGGGAACTGCGAAGTGAGTATGGAGGAGATGATGCAGGCTTACTTCTGTCTTGCACATGAGGGGTATTTTAAGCCGTTGAAAATTGTAAGGGATGAGAAGGAAGTGGAAGGATTTCAGGTATTTGATCGTGGAAGTGTTTTAGTTTTATATCGAATGATGGAAGGGAAATTGAGTGGGGAAAAGATAAAGGATGCGGTTCGCTTTTCTCGATCGCCTACTCGTATTTGTTGGAAAACAGGAACGTCTTCTGGGCGAAAGGATGCATGGGCATTTGTGTTTAATGAACAGTATGTCGTTGGAGTATGGATGGGTAACCCTCAATCTACTGGTAGTGCAAAATTGGTTGGGGCTTTATCAGCATATCCTGTGGCTTGTGATATATTTCGAATACTTCCGATGAAGAAGAATGAAAAGGAATTCCCTGATTTTACTGATGATGCGGTGAAACAGATTGAGGTGTGTAGTTTAAGTGGTTTGCCAGTTAACCCTCATTGCAAATCAAAAAAATTAGTATATGTTTCATCAAACACGCCAATATCGCGGATATGTGATGTGCATTATTTTGATGCTCAGTCGGGGATGGTTAAGGAACGGTTTCCATCTCGTAGTCGGGGTTGGGATTTAGCACGTGTAAGTACTGTCCAAAAAGGGGATGATAATGAAGAAGTTCTTACAGAATTAAAAATATTAAATCCGGCAGATGGTGCAAAATTCGTTTATAGCCACGTACCATCCAATAGCATGATAAAACTGCGGAGTTCAAAGGATAATATGAGTACTA
>JAIWNQ010000063.1 GCA_020216745.1 Candidatus Hydrogenedens sp. | reverse complement strand
TTCATTGGTATGTTGACGACCAATATTTAGGTAGTAGTACTTGGGAACAACCGTTATGGTGGAATCTTGTTCCTGGAAAGCATAAGATTTATTGTTTGGATTCTTCTAATAATGAGGATGTAGTATTTGTTGAGGTTTTTTTACCTGAGGAGATGATGAAAATAGCACATAGAGAAAACTAATCACTTTATAGTAAAAAATTGCATAATACTGATAAGTAAATGCGTTGTCGAATAACTAATGCTATGATTTAAAACTGGTTTGTTTAGCCGTATATAATTCCTAATGGCGGGTACTCTCTCCATCTTCCTCGCGTAAAGTCTGGAAAATCCTGAGGTGCACCGCGTTGGGCTACAGAGCGTTCACTTAATTCGCAAACGGCACTCCATGAGGCTGCATCGTAAACATTCAAATCTGTGGGTAAACCTTTGCGGAGGCATTCAATTAAACGGAAATCCTCGATGAAATCCATTCCACCATGTCCGGCTCCTTTGGCAGAATCCTGCATCGCTTTCCATAACGGATGTTCCCATTGCTCGGCATATTTCTCCAAGGGTTCAAATTCTTCTTTTTCGGATAAACCTTCGACAAAAATACGTGGAGGATAGTCCATAATGACGCCTTTTGTTCCCTGCACCATATTAATTCGGCTGTAAGGACGAGGTAAATTTGTGTCATGCACGATATATATTGTACATCCGTTAAAGGTTTTTATAATGCTTAAGTTCACATCCCCTAACACATATTTTTCATTTCTACGGGGGTCATCCTCAGGTAGCGTTTTTTGGTATTCTTGGAGGCCTCGAGATTTGCTACTAACTGAAACCAAATACTCAAACTGGTCTCCGCGATTGATGTTCATATATTGAGCTACGGGTCCCAAGCCATGTGTGGGATATAGATTTCCGTTTCGTTTCATCGAATGAGCACGTCGCCAGAGTCCTTCTCCGTCCTTACTGAATTTTACGCCTCTTAAATCATGCAGATAGCCACATTCGCCGTGAATAATTTCTCCTAACAAACCTTTTCGAACCATGTGGAGCATCATTAATTCTGTACGATTATAACAGCAGTTTTCCATCATAACGCAATGTTTTTTATATTTTTCTGCTGTTTCGACGAGTTGCCAGCATTCCTCTAATGTAACAGCTGCGGGAACTTCGGTGGCTGAATGTTTACCATTTTCCATTGCGGAAACACACACGGGAACATGCCACTCCCAAGGGGTTGCTGTGTAAACTAAATCCAATTCTTCTGTTTCACACATTCGTTTAAAATCCAATTCCCCATTTGTATATCCTTTGGGTTCGGGTTGTCCTGCTGACACAGCCATTTTTTTAACTCGTTCTACCTTTTCAGGAACAATGTCGCAGACTGCCTTTAATTGTACACCTTCAATCTTTAGTAAGTTCTTTACATGATTTGTCCCCATACCTCCTACACCAACAAATCCGACGCGAACCGTTTCCATTGGAGGAGCGGAGAAAAATTCTACTGGGGCAGGTGTATTACGAATGGAATTCGTTGCGGGTTGATTCTGTGCAGAACCTTTCATTGCAAATGCCATCGAAACTAAACCTGAAAGCGATAAAAATGACCTGCGAGAAAACTCGAAATGTTTGTTATCTTTTTCCATATTCTTATTCCTTTAAAATGGGTTTAATTATTTTTTGCGTATTTATTTAGAAAATTAATAATATAATCTGAATAACATTAGACTTTATTTGAATGTTAAAATTCAAACAATAGGATATCTTAAATGGACGCTTATTTGTTTATATGTCTCGGTACCCGAGATGTACAAATTAGAGATGAAGTCGGATTAGATGAAAAAGTACAAATGGAGTTGAAAGAATACCAATATCCTTTAGGTAAAGATAATAGAAATTTTCGAGAGTTAAATGTTCGTAAATTTGGACATTGGTTAAATAATAATTTTGATTCAATAAAAGAGATAATAGAGATACCATTGATAGAGCCTTTTCTCAGTTACATAGAAAAAAAAGACAAATTGATACATAGGATATATCTTATTGCAACGGATCAATCAAAGACAGTAAGTAAAACTGACAATGAACATGTTTGCAGAGATACTTGTACAATAGCTAAGTTTTTAGAAGAAAAGTTTTTTCCTTATTACTACAAAAAGGAAAGTAAACCTTGTCCAGAAATCAAAACAGTTATTCTAAAAAATTCACCTAATAACTACGATTTAATGATTAAAGAATTTGGAGATTTTTTATCCAAAGAATTTGAAATGTTTAGTGAGAATAACAATTATGAGGTATATACAGAAATAACAGGTGGGACTCCTCAAATTAATACTTCTGTAATGTTAAATTGTATTAAATATTATAGGAATAAAGTTAGATTTATTTATAAGTCTGAAAATTCGAGGGATATACAATCTCTTAATGCTGCAGAATATATATTAGGTACATATGAACATGAGAATTTAAAACAACTTGTTGAAAGATATGATTTTGATGCAGTAGTACAAAATAAATCCTATTCAGAGACAATCAGAAATTTATCTTTATCTGCGTGCTATAGAGAAAACTTTGATTTTTTTAATTATAAGAAAGAAATAGACAAAATGTATGATAATGTCCCTATAGGTATGCTTGAGATATTAAGAAAAGATGCGTTTAAATTATGCGAAAAAGAACCCAATTCAATATTTAATGAACTTTACTGGAATACAGTAGTTATGTGGAAGCGAGATGAGTGTGCAAATTTTATAGGAAGAGTTTGGAGAATGATGGAAACATCTCTTCAGTATTCGTTACTTGAAATTATAGGATGTACATGGGATGAAATGATAAAAAATTCAAATGAAAAGCCTTTTGAAAGTAAATTTAGAAAGTGGGCAGGGAATAATAATGATTTTTTTGAATTTTTGGATGAAAATAAAAGCGACTACAATATAAGTTATGTCAAAAAACCGATTGTGCCTAATATGCCTACACTGTTTGCGAGTATTGATTTTCTTGCAGAAACTGGAAATAACCAGAGTAAATATAAGAATATCCAAAAATGGGTAAGAAAACTAAGACCTTTTGCCAGTATGAGAAACAATTCCATTATAGCACATGGATTTGAAAATATATCGAGGGAAAGTATTAGGTCTACCCTTGAAAAGGGAGAAGATATTCTTCTTATTATTAGGTCATTGATTGAGAGTGTAGGGATTCGATTATCGGAAGAGAATCCATTTAATATTTTTAAAGACATTTTAATTGAAATTAGTGAACAAGATTTAAAAGAAATTCTAAATGTTTAACGATCTTAGTTTTACTATACAGCGGGTTCGTTTTTTAGCGGAGGAGCCCTTATTGGTGCCAGAATATAAGGGTTCAATGATTCGTGGTGCATTGGGACATGCATTGAAAAAGGTTTCTTGTGCTTTGAAGAGATTTACCTGTCCGGAATGTCCTATTCGTGAAAAATGTGCTTATAGTGTGTGCTTTGAGACTCCTATCCCAAAATCATCAGAAATTATGAAAAAATATCCCAAAGCACCACACCCTTATATTCTGGAACCGCCTCTTGAAGCCAGAGATCGTTATGAACCTGGAGAAATTTTTGAGTGTAATTTAACTCTCGTAGGAAGGGCAAAAGAATTTTTACCTCATTTTATCTATGCTCTTAATGTTATGGCGGAAGAAGGTTTTGGAAGAGGGCGTGGAAAATCTAAACTTGTGTCGCTGGACTATCTTTCTGCAGAAGGTAAATGGATTCCCCTTTATTCTTCAGAAACAAATGAGTTTGTTGGTGAACCTTATTCTTTTACGATAAAAGATATACTCAACAAAAAGACAACTCTTTTAATTAACAAACAAATTGAAATCCATTTCCTTACACCGACCCGCCTTGTTATTGATGGGAATTTACATGATAAAGGAGAAATCCCGCATATATTTCCAGGACTGCTCCGTAGATTGACCCTGTTACAATATTTTTTCTGTGGTGGATATTTAGAAAAAGAAGTGAGCCCTCTACTTGAAACAGTAAAAAAACTTCAGCCTTTGTATTCTGCATTTCAATGGCAAGACTGGGTTCGTTATTCTTCGCGTCAGGACCGAAAGGTTGTTATGGGAGGTTTTATAGGTTCCATACTGTATGAGCACATTCCTCCTGAAGTTATTGAGATTCTTTGCTGGGGCGAGTATCTCCATATCGGAAAAGGAACGGTTTTTGGATTAGGTAAGTATAATCTTTTACCTGTGAATTAAAATATGTGTGATACAGTTGTTTTTGTTGATAATCAAAGGGTGTTGTTTGCGAAGAATTCGGACAGAGAGGTGGATGAACCACAGGTTCTTCTATGGCAACCACGGAAAAATTATTCAGAAGATGAGTTACTGAAATGCACACATATAGTAATTCCTCAGATTAGAGAGACCTATGCCATTTTGATAAGCAAACCTGTCTGGATGTGGGGTGCAGAAATGGGAACGAATGAACTTGGTGTTACTATTGGTAATGAAGCGGTATTTACCAATCAGCCTTACGCTACAACGGGACTTACAGGGATGGATTTACTGCGTCTTGCTTTGGAACGCTCTATGAATGCGAAACAAGCATGCGAGACTATTATTCATTTTGTAGAGGTTTATGGTCAGGGGGGGAATTGCGGTTTCAAGAAAAGGATGTACTACCATAACAGTTTTATTATTGCTGACCCGTGTGAAGCCTATGTTCTTGAAACTGCAGATAAATATTATGAGGTTGAGAGAGTGCAAGGGTTCCGTTCTATATCAAATGGATTAACGATAAAGGGTTTTAAGGAAAGGTATGAAGACCGAATAAAAAGCCAATTTACTCAGTGCTTAAAACGGAGAAATGCTATTGAACAATGTGTGCCTAATAGTCCGACTATTTCAGATATGTTTAGAATTTTACGACTACACAAAGATGGGCGTGTTTATCCAGAATATCACTGGTTTCATGGTGGAATGGATGCTCCCTGTATGCATGCAGGTGGGTTATTCCTTAATTATCAAACTACTGCGTCATGGGTTGCAGAACTTACATCTCGGAATTGTTCACATTGGGTTACTGCAACATCCACACCCTGTATCAGTTTGTTCAAGCCTGTAGAAGTATCACGACCTTTAAGCGGTAGATTTTGCAATGTTTATGGTGAATTTGATGAGGTATTTTGGTGGAAACATGAAAAATTTCAGCGATTGGTTATGAAGAATCCAGAGATTACTTTTCCTGTGTTTGATGGGGAAAGAGAGCAAGTAGAACGGGAATGGCTTGAGAATCCTCCTAAACCTGATACTGCATTTGAGGTTCATGAGCAGTTGCTTTGTCGGTGGCTTGAGAAACTTGGGCAATTGGAAATAACTGATGTGAGACCTGTTTGGGCTCGTTGTTTTTGGAAGGGTAGGGGAATGTAGTTTAGAGGGTCGAAGAAGCAGACAAGTTGGAAGGGTTTGATAAGGTGAATTTGAAATAGGAATGGGAGTTGTGTGAATTTGTATGAATGATAATAAAAAAAGTGTATAATAGAAGTTGATAAACTAATTTTTAAGAAAGAAATGAATGAAATATTTTACTCCAGTATGTGTGGTTTTAGAATTGAAAGAGGGAGGAATTATAACGGACATACAATCGGAGAATAGTCTTTTTTTAGATTTTGAAGTTAAAGAATATAAGGAGTCTTCGATTTATAATTGGATTTTTGAGCCTTATCGGGAGAGGGTCAAAAGTTTTTTATATCCTGAACAAGGTTATTGTGATGAAAGACAAATAGGTGCATGGTTTGCGAATCGGGCAAATAAGTATTATTGGTGTTCTATAATCATTCCTAAGCAGAATAATCTTTCGACGAACAAAATCATAGTTCAAGATTATACGTCTATTTTGCCTAAACCTTTGAATGTAATTGAGCAAAGTCCTAAGATATACAATTTTTTTCATGAGTTGGATTTGCCTTTAGGAATAACGGATATTGGAGGGCACTGGATAGATGCCAATCCAGCATTATGTTCACTATTAGGGTATACTCGTGACGAATTATTGAAATTAAGTTGGCAGGATGTAACGGACGCGCAAAATGTGGAACGTGAGTCACTAATTTATAGAGAGGCATTAAATAATCATCAGATTTTACTTAGGGGGTTAACGCTTGTTGAAAAGCATTATGTGCGAAAAGATAAGACGACTTTTCGTGCATTGGTTCACACGCTTGCTATTCCTGATGGCCAAAGCTTTCCGATTAGTTGTTTTTTCTCATATATTGAGAATCTGGATGATAAGGAGCGGTTGCAGAAGGAGGTAGAAAATAATAGAGCGTTTTTGCGTTTGATACTCGATTTACTTCCAGTTCGTGTTTTCTGGAAGGATACAGATTTGCGTTATTTAGGTTGTAATCTTGCTTTTGCACGAGATGCAGGGGAAAAATCACCAGAGGATGTTATAGGTAAGACAGATTATAGTTTCCCATGGAAAACTCAAGCGGATATGTATCGTCAAGATGATAGGGCTGTTATTTCGACTGGGGTGTCTAAAGTATTTTATGAAGAATCACAAACGACGCCTGATGGTGGGTTGATCTGGTTGAGAACGAGTAAAATACCTTTGGTAGGGATAGGTGGAAAATCTATGGGAGTATTGGGTATTTATGAGGATATTACAGAATTGAAAGCTATCATAGATACTCTTAATGAGACCATGTCTATTTTAAAAGCTTTAATTGATTCTGCACCCATGGGGGTTGTTGCGATAAATACAGAAGGGAATATTGAATTTTGGAATAAGGCTACTGAGGAAATATTTGGTTGGGATAGTGATGAAGTAATATCTAATCCTGTTGTTTCATTTATACCCCGTATAACGCAGTTAATATTGGATTATCATAAAGAAGATAGTGGAGGAGAGAACACTTTATCTTATGAGTTTGAGATAGATGAATGTAATAAAAGAGGCGAGTTGCTGAATCTTAGGATTATATATCGTTCTGTTCAAATCACAGAAGGGAAGATGTTACACCTTATTCTTATTCAAGATATTACAAACATTAAGCGAATTCAGATGGAACAAGAACAATTGAGGTTGCAATTACAGCATACTCAGAAATTGGAAAGTTTAGGGGTTATGTCGGGTGCAATTGCTCATGATTTTAACAATATACTCATGGCCATTATGGGGAATATTGACCTTGCTTTGTTAGATTTGCATAATCCAGATGCAATTAAAAATTATCTTGTTGGAATAGATGAATCAGTTAAGAGTGCTGCTGAATTGTGTAAGGAGTTGCTTGTTTTTTCGGGTAAGAAACAACAACCACATCAAGTGTTGAATATTAATAAAATAATCTGTGAGATGGAACATTTACTGAAAATAAGTGTTTCAAAGAAGGTATTATTGGAGTTTGAGCTGGGTACTGAAGATATGATGATATTCGGTGAACCAGGTCAATTTCGTTCGATATTGTTAAATTTGGTTATCAACGCATCAGATGCTATAGGTAATCATAGTGGTCTTATTCGAGTTAAGACATATATAGTAGATTATGATACGGGGTTGATGCGGACTGCATGGTTTAAGGAGGGTATAGAGCCCAAGAAGTATGTAGTTCTTGAAGTTTCAGATACAGGTTGTGGAATGGATAAAGACGTAATCTCGAAAATATTTGACCCATTTTTCACAACAAAGGATAAAGGCAGAGGATTGGGGTTGGCTATGGTTATGGGGGCAATACGTGCACATTCGGGAACTATAAAAGTATACAGTGAATTAGGGAAAGGAACTGTATTTAAGGTATATCTGCCATATACAAAACCAAATGGGACTTATGTAGAGGTTGAGGTTCAGGAGAAATGGCAAGGGAAAGGGACTATACTTTTTGCGGATGACGAAGCGATTATTCTTCAGATAACGGTAAAAATGCTTGAAAAGATGGGCTTTAATGTTATTTCTGCAAAGGATGGCCGTGAAGCTGTGGAATTATTTGAACAGAACAAAGAGTGTATTTGTGCAGTGATCTTGGATATTACTATGCCTTATTTGGATGGAATAGAAGTAGCACGGCATATTCGTTCTAAGTCTTCGGACATACCTATTTTTCTAAGTAGTGGGCTTCTGAAGCACACGTTGGATGAGAAAGAGCTTGGTTTTTCTATCCAAGGGTTTTTAAATAAGCCGTATAACATGAATGTTCTTTCTAAGATGTTGCAAACATATCTCACATGATTAGTGTAATTTAAGAAATATCTACAATCCAAAACTTGGATAGATGGAATTCAATACTGTTGAAAATAAAATTAAACCAGCACGATACACGGTCTAAAATCCAGCTGTCTGAGGTTAATATAATTCCCCCTTCTGAAATCAGTACGTGGTCAGGGTTGTCCACAAGTTCCACATTCCATTTTTGACCAAAATTTAAAGATATTTCTCGTATCAATTTTGCCAGTTTTCCACTATTAGAGATAGGTTTGTCTAAAAACCAATTTACTTCTGCAGGGTCATAGTATGGCAATCGTTCACCTATCCAGTTTAGAGCAGGGATAGTTTCCTGAACTTTATGATATGAACCGTGTATGCTTGCCATGTCTCGAATACAGCCATCCCTTGCAAGAATTAGAACTCCTCCTGATAACATACTTTCGATAGTGATTAATATGTTATATCCATCGATGTAAATTCTTTTACCAAATAATTCTTCTTCGTCTACTTCGCTTTCTTTTCGTTTTTTTAGTGAATTATCAGAGCATGCAGACCTCTGGACAGCTATTCTTTGTCTTTTTCTTAATTGATAATGGTCTCCAACGATTTTAATGGCGCTTTTTTCTGAATAATTTCGCGTATAAAGGTATGAAAGGTCGCGGACTGCTTCTTTTAATTTAGGTATTTCTTGTGGAGCAAATAATTTTTCATCCAGTGGATTTTTACCCCGATGTTGTTGTTTTGTCATATTAAAGCCATTTTTTATTTATGGTATGAAGGTTAGTTCATATCTGATTTTTTATAGATAGTACTTTCATCTTTTTTTATGAAACTGCTATCATCTTTTTTTATGATACTACTATCATCTTTTTTTATGATGCTTGTGTCTTCAAGTGGATTATCGACATCTTGAGCCAGCCAGAATTCTTTCCATTCTTGTTTCCATTCGTGTTCTGTTTCTTTAAGGTATGCAATAATTCCCCAAAAGACCTCTTCGAATGTAAATTGGTTAGAATTTGCAAAAGTTTCTTTCCAGGTGCCTTGCCTTACAATGCCGTAAAATGTGGATAATCGTCTTAAATGTTTTTCAACGGCACGGTATGGGCTATAAACCCCAGAGATTTTAAGGAATGCGGATGGGCTCATAGGACCGATATAATGAATCCAGAAATCTTTGGGTAGCCATTTTGCTGGATTTTTTTTCTTTTCTTTGGTTTCCATTGTTATACCTCCGTATAACTTATTTTAACACATTTTATCGGTATCGTTTTACAATTCTTTCTATTTCCCGTTCAGTATCTTTCCTTTTTATTTCTTCACGTTTATCTATTACTTTTTTGCCACGTCCTAAGCCTATTTCTACTTTGACCAAGCCATTTTTAAAATATACGCGAAGAGGTATTAAAGTCAAACCTTTTTCTTCGATTTTTCTTCCTAAACGGATTATTTCTCGTTTGTGGAGTAGTAGTTTTCTTTTCCTATGTGGGTCATGATTTAGTATGTTTCCCTGTTCGTATGGGCGTATGTAAGAATTGACTAAAAAGAGTTCGCCATCTTCGTAGTCGACATAGGCATCTTGAATTGACATACTTCCTGAAGTTCGTAGGGACTTTACCTCAGTTCCTTTGAGGGCAATTCCAGCTTCATATCGTTCCATAATTTCATAATCAAAATGGGCACGTCTATTTTGAACGATTAATTTTTCTCCACTTTGTCGTGCCATAAAAGCCCTTTTTAAAGATATTATTTTTAGTTACTACTACTCATACGTGGACCCCATGAAGGTCCTTGACATTCCATAGTTAAGTTTGGGACGCGT
>JAIWNQ010000062.1 GCA_020216745.1 Candidatus Hydrogenedens sp. | reverse complement strand
CGTTCTTCTCCTGTCTTTACATTTACGGTCCATAATTCCCATCTTCCATTTCTTGTGGAACAGAACATGAGATGTCTTGAATCAGGTGACCATGTTGGAGATTCATTGCTTCCGTAGGAGTTGGTTAATCGTCTTGGATTGGAGCCATCAGCGTTCATAACATAGATTTCGAAGCCTTCTCCTTTTTGTTCTACGACGTACGCAATCATTTTTCCATCTGGTGACCATGCTGGGTCATAAGAATTTCCGCCTTGGTATGAAAGTCTTCTTGGTTCACTTCCATCTGCTCCCATGACATGAATTTGTGGGTTTCCACCTCGGTCACTTACGAAAGCAATTTGGGAACCATCTGGCGAAATACAAGGAGATGTATCTGCATCTTTATTTCTTGTGATTCGGACAGGGTTACTTCCGTCCATATTACGGATATAAATTTCCATATTTGCATCTTTACTTAATGTCATAGCTAAACGTTGTCCATCTGGGAACCAAGCAGGAGCAGAGTTTAAGCCAACCTCTTTAGATAAGGGTGTGACTTTGCCAGTTAGACGGTCAAAGATGTATAAGAAAGAGTAACGGTCTTTGTATGATAAGTAGGCGATTTTTGTTCCATCAGGGGAAATTTTAGGTTTTATTGATACAGAACCGTGTTCTGTGATTTGTTTTAGATTTGCCCCATCATAATCTGCGATGAAAAGTTCCTTATTTTTGCCCACAATACCCGTGAAACAAATTTGACTTGTTCCGATACCTGGAATGCCATCAACATAGCCGATGGCTTCTTCAGTAAAGCGATGTGCAGACAATCGAGCGTTTGAGATATCTACTCGAACTTCTTTGCCTACTACTTGATTGTTTGATAAAAGGTCAATTAATCGTATTTGACAAACATACTTATTCCCTTCTCGTTTTACAAAACCGTAAACGATGAATTCTGCTTTTGTAGCCCGCCATGCTTCGAAATTTAAATTGGTTATCTCTCTATCCAATGCGACAAATCCTACGGGATACCTTTCACGAGGTAGGATGATGAAGAGTCCTGAAAATTCGAGGTCATAAGCTACAACCTGTGATAATTCTACAGCGACACCACTTAATTCGGGTGTATCTGGACAAAAAGGTGGGACTGCTACTACAATTCTTGTATCAATACCTCTTACTGATTGAATTCTGATTGCATCCTGTGAATAAAGATTAAATGAGAGGAAAAGAAGAGTAATAAAAACGACAATATACATTCTTTTTGGAACCATAACTTTATCCCTTTTGCTTTAAGTTTGTAGAATCACAAGTATTATAATTGAAATTGATAAAAAATTACATTTGCGGATGTTTATTGTAGCGAAAAGGCATATACTACCAGTTGTTCGTCCTTTGCGAATCCGTCTGGGAAACGGGGAAATGGTGCGGCGAGCAAAATAGCCCGAATACCTGATTCACCTAACTCTGGGTCGCTTGCTTCTTTGGTTACCCTTGGGGTTTCGATGAGTTGTCCCTGTCTGTTTACCCAAAAAGATACTTCTGCTACGTTATTTTCGGGGTCTATTTTAATTCCTTCTGGGACAACCCAAACAGATTCAATTTTTCTTTGGACCTGTCTTGCCCACCATTCCAATTCTGGCGGTAAAGGAGTTGCGACTTCTGCTTTAGGTGCGGGTGGAGTAGGTGGAATTTTCTCTTTTTTCTCTACAGGTTTTTTTTCGGGTTCTGGTTTGGGTTTAGGAGGTTCTGGTTTTTTTTCAGGTTCTGGTTTTGGCTTAGGAGGTTCTGGTTTTTTTTCGGGTTTCGGTTCGGGTTTAGGAGGTTCTGGTTTGGGTTCAGGTTTGGGAGGTTCTGGCTTTGGTGGTTCAGGTTTGGGAGGCTCTGGTTTGGGCGGTTCGGGTTTAGGTGGTTCTGGTGGAGGTTCTTGTGTGATTGGTTTTTCTGGGACAGGGTTCTCTAATGATACCTGAAAAACAAGTGGAATGGGTTCTGGTGTTCTAAATTTATAAAAATAAAAAGGTATGAAAATAAGAATATGGATAAGAATCGAAATGATAAATGCTTTTTTTATCTGTTTCGATTCTTTATTTCTATTCCAATATTCTTGATATAACCATTGCATTTTATAACTATTTTTCCCTCCTTTATTGTTTTATAATAACATAAAAAATGTTGGGTATGTAATACTTCCGTGTTTTATATTTTATTTATGTTTAATTTGTTATAAAAGTTCCGATTTTATAACGGAAAAATTTTAAAATAATTAACAATGTTGTGTGATAATGTATGTATTGTTTTGTTGGTATTTTTGGATTAATTAGGATTTTGTTTCGTTAGTTATATAGGAATCGACAGCATGGCGGAGTGTTTTCATAATCCAGGAACGTTTGTTATCATCAGTTTCTAAGAGGGTAATGCGGAAACCATGGTAATTGGATTGGAATCCGCTTAAGGGCACAACAACGATGCCAGTGGAACCCATAAGATAATATACAAAACGTTTGTCGGGAGGTGCATTTTTGACCAGGGTTTCGATGTATTCTTTTATTTTTTTATTTTCGATTGGTAGTGTTTGATGGCTGTTTAACACACCTTCTTTGAACATGACAGTGGCATAGAATGCTCCGCCAGGTCTGTTTAATACGACATGAGGACATCCGTGAAATGCCTCCATAAGTTCGTCTGCACGATTGCTGAATGTAAGGGCACGTTGACGAAGATGTTGTGGATAACGACTATCTCCCATTACTTTGGGGATGACCATTTGTGGAAATGTTGTTGAGCATACTTCTAATCGTTTGGCGGCAAGTAGACTGTCAACATATTCGGAGAAATTGGCATCTTTTTTACGATTTAATACTTCAATCCATCCGCAGCGGGCTCCAGGCCAGGGAAATTCTTTACTAATTCCTCGCATGGCAATACCTGGGACATCTTCAATCCACTGGCTTAGGTGAATTTTTGGATACCCCGGGAAAACAATATGGCTATATATTTCATCGGTAATGATAAATAAATCGTATTCTTTTGCGATTTTAAGTATTTCCTCAAGCACACTTCTTGGATACACGGCTCCTGTAGGGTTATCTGGTGAGAGTAGGAGTATGCCTGCGATGGAGTCGTTATATTTTACTTTGTTTCTAAGGTCATATAAATCGGGCATCCAGTTATTATATGGGTCTAACTTATAGGTGAGGTGACTGTAACCAGAGTGAGCCGCCTCAGCGGAAGAATGAGTGCTATATGCTGGTGAAGGACCTAAGACTCTTGCTTCACGTTTAAGAAAACCATAGACTTTTGCGACAGCATCTCCGATGCCATTGAAGAAGATGATATCATCGGGTGTAATTTTAGTGCTACCACTTCGTTGATTTACCATTTCGGCTAAAAAGGCACGGGTTTCAGGGACGCCAGCAGTATCACAGTAACCGTAGGTGCGTGAATCATCAATTGTTTCATGAATAATGTCTTTAATCCAGGGGGCAATTTGTTCCCCTTTTTCGATAGGGTCTCCGATATTTTCCCATGTAATAGGTTGACCTAATTCCTTTACTTTATTAGCGATGGCTACGATTTCTCTTATTTCGTAGCTTAAATTACGGGCACCTTCGTGAACAATATTTCGACGCATATAAACCTCTATTAAAAAAATTATGATGGTTGGGTATGTGGAAAAAACCTTCCCCCATGGAAGATACGATTATTATACTATTTTTTTAATAAAAATTAAAATGCGTTGGCAGTTAAAATAGGTTCGAAATATCTTAATGAATTAAAATTGAAGGAGTGTAAGTTTTGTGCAGGTTTGTAGATGATAACTTCGTCTTTGAGATTACCTTCTTTGTCAAAGGAACGGTACGTGAGTTTATTATCTTTTTCCGTCTCGATTGTTATTATTTGATATGTTGGGGTTTTTGTGAATGATTTTTCGATAAGTTCTGTTGGTTCCTGAGTTTCGTAAGCTTTTGTCCCAGAGAAGGCAATAACGTAGTATGTTCCTTCGTATGGAGAGGATACTTTTTGGTTGTTATTTAATGGATATGTTCGCCAGTAGGAATGGTCATGACCTTGAAAAACAAAATCAACATGGTATTTGTCAATGATAGGTAACCATGCGTCTCTAATGTGTTTGTTATCTCTACGTACTCCCGAACTATAAATAGGTTGGTGAAATAAGAGGAATTTCCATAAACTTTGACTGTGTGCTAATTGATTTTCTAACCAAGCCGTTTGTTCTTCTGGATTATGGTTAGCATTTAGGATAGTAAAATGTGCGTTTGAAAAAAGGAAGGAGTAGCAATATTCTTTTGGGATATTTTCGGGTCCGTTTTGTGGCAGGACGAAGTAGTCGGTGTACATTTTAGGTAACATAGGGCTGGATTTATACTCATGATTGCCAATTGTTGGGACTAATGGGTATCGAGCGAATATATCACCTGCGAAGTGGAATAAGGCATCCCAGTCATCCCGTTCATTCCCACGATTTACAAGGTCTCCAGCCATAAGGATAAAGGAGCAATCGGGACATTTTTCAATAGCATTACTAAGCAATTTTCCCCATTCTTCAAATCCAACTTGAGCATCCCCTAAGTATATAAATGAAAAGGTTCGTGGTTGGGCAGGGGCAGTTTTGAAGGAGAACCAATTACTCCAAATATCTTGTGGGATGGAAGCTACTCGGTACTCATAAATTGTGTCAGGTTCTAAAGAATTTAAGGTTATGAACCATCGGAGTATTTCTGGATTGTTTTTCAAGGGTGGGTCTATTATGGAGATGGATTGGGCTTGACTTTTTAATGTGTTTGAATCTTCTTTTTTTCGCCATTCGATGATGCTTTCTTTTACATTTGTGGAGGTGCTCCATTGTATTGAAATTGAATTTTGGGGTGTTTCAGTTATGGTGAGTACTATCTGAGAAGGTGTTTCTGTAACGGGGAAGGGGGTTTCACGTTCTGGAGGTGTTTTTAAATCAGCAAAGGGAAGAAGATTTAAAAAGAATAGGATAACTGTAATTAATAAGAATGATATTAGATGTTTTGAATAGAGATTTTTTGTTCTAGTCATTGGTGTTACTTCCTTAACAATAATTTTTAGTGAAATTTTTCTGTTTTTTTATTAGATAGGGAATTGTAGAAAAAAGTTTCGATAAATTGGATATAAAATGAGAAGACTGAATAATGTATGTATTTAAAAAAGGTGCGCACGGGCATATCTATCGGAACAGGCATAGGAGGGGGGGATAGTAGCCCGTGCGCTGGGGAGGGTACTGTGCAGGGTAGTGAGGGCTGTGTGTGTGTGGTAACTTAGATATGAAATATTTTTGGTTGGGAGGAAGGCCTATTTTTTTAACATGAAAGCTAATATGTTTTTGAGGTTGAGAAAGGCCAGATTCAAAATAAAAAGTAGGTTATAATATACCTCACTTTCTACACAATTTGGTGAATTATTCAAATGTCAAAGAGCGAGATTAATTTTACCTTTTTCTCTTCTATATTCTTTTATACTATAAACGTCAAAAAAGTTTCAAAAGTTTACAACGTTTATAATAAATTCTATAAAATACATTATATATTAAATTTTCTTCAAATTTCAATCAATATTATAGCACAAAAAAATTGGAAAATCAAGTTTTTTATCAAAAATTTTTATATCAATTATTTTAACATAAATTGGATTTAGATTATAGGACTACTATTTGAATATTTTGGTTTCTGGATGATGTAGATTTATTTTTGAAATTGTATTTATATTATTGTAGTTATTCTGAAGCATAAAAGGTGCTTAGACTATGAATCAAGTGTTGCTTATATAACATTTAGTTTTATATGTGTAAAGATTTAAATAGGTTTTTAATAGTGGTATAGAGATATGTTAACGTTATGATTGATATTATGTTATGATTTTTGTGATTTAAGGTTTTAACTTTTTTGTGAGATGAGAATTACAGCAAATGCGGAGATGGCTTCTTCTTTGCCTTCTGGTCCGACGCCTTCATTCGTTTTTGCTTTTACGGATGTGCATTCCAAAGGAATTTGGAGAAGTTGGCTTAGGACATCACGCATGGATTTGATGTAGGGTTTAAGTTTGGGTTGTTCGGCAATTATTGTCGTATCGAGATTTACGATTTTCCAGCCATTTTGTTGTAGGAGTTGAACGGTTTGTTTTAGTAATATTTTGCTATCGATATTTTTATATTTAGGGTCTGTATCGGGAAAGTAAGTTCCGATGTCACCTAATGCTAATGCACCTAAGATGGCGTCGATAATGGCATGGATAAGGACATCAGCATCGGAATGGCCTTGTAGACCTTTATGATAGGGTATCGTTACCCCGCCGATAATAAGGGGACGTCCTTCAGTAAGTCTGTGTAGGTCGTAGCCTATGCCGATTCGATGTATGAAGTTATGATTAGTCATTTTGGATTATCTTTATTAGGTATTCGCTTAATCTGATATCGAATGGTAATGTAATTTTTATGTTTATGGGGTCTCCAATGACAATGCTAACATTATACCCCATTTCATGGACAAGAGTTGCATCATCGGTGTAGATTATGCCTTTTTGTTTTGCTTGTTCGTGTGCGGATTGGATAATTTCTTTTTTGAACGATTGTGGTGTTTGACATTCATAAAGATATTTTCGGTTAGGGGTATTTTTCAGGAATAATTGTTCGTCTATCTCAAGGATAGTATTTGTTACAGGAATTGCGACGGTTGCGGAACCGAATTTAATTGCTTTTTCTATGGAGTCGGTGACGCAGTTAAGAGGAACGAAAGGTCTTGCACAGTCGTGAATCACGACAATGTCTGTTTTTTTATGTAAATATTGCAGACCGTTATATACGGAATGTTGTCTTTCATGTCCACCTTCAACGAAGGTGCATGGTGGAAGATTGTATTTTTGGATGATTTCTTTTTCAAAGGTATTGATACAGTTTGGTGGGACAGCAATGATAGGCGGGGCTATCCAATGTAGATTTAGGAGTCTTTTTAATGTCCAGTAAAGTATAGGTTTGTTTCCGATAGGGACTAATGCTTTAGGAATTCCTTTTCCTAATCTGCTTCCGAATCCGCCTGCGGGTATGAGGAGTTGTGCATTCATGAAACTAATGATTGAAATCGAGTGAATATCATTCTACCTGCTGATGTTTGGAGAATACTTGTAACGATGACATTGATTGTGTGTCCGAGATAAGGTTTGCCTCCATCAATAACGACCATTGTTCCGTCATCGAGGTAGCCGATACCTTGTCCTGTTTCTTTTCCTTCTTTGATAACTTTTATTTCCATTTGTTCATCTGGTAGTAAGATAGGTTTTAGTGCATTTGCGAGGTCATTGACATTTAATACACGGACGCCTTCAATTTGTGCTACTTTGTTTAGGTTAAAATCAGTAGTTAAGATTGGGGCATGATATTTTTTTGCAAGGGTTACGAGTTTAGCATCAACTTCACGGACATCTTTTGGATTTTCTTCGATAATCTCGATTTGACATTCGGAGGATTCCTGTAATGCTTTTAATACATCTAAGCCTCGTCTTCCTTTGGCTCTACGGAGTATGTCCGTTGAATCGGCAATATTTTGTAATTCACGTAGGACAAAACGAGGGACAAGAAGTGTTCCTTCGAGGAATCCACTTTTACATATATCTGCAATTCTGCCGTCGATGAGTATACTGGTATCTATTATTTTGACATTACTGAAATTTGTTCCTTTCTTTTGGACGGCTGTTATTAGAGATTCCCAATTAGAGGCGCGAGTTATACCGAGGATAATACCAATAAAACCGAATATGAGAACTAATGAAACCATGACGAAAATACGGAGGGTGAGTTCGGCTTGGGGTGCCCAGAAGAAGATATATTGACCGATGAAATATCCTGCGACCATAGCGAGAACAATGGCAACTAAGGCAGGAGCAATACGTTCATAAATTTCTTGAGTTATAAACTGGATTGCAAACAGAATAGCGATGACTAATATGGCACCTATTATTCCCCCTAAGACAATCCAGATTTTTGCGGAGAGCCCCAATAGTAAGGCGTGATTATTTCCTGGGTCGGTTAGTTCGCCCGTGAGATAATATGCCCACATTATCCCCATAATTATACAAGCTAACACGAAAACAACTTTAATAATTTTTATAACCATTTTTTATAAACCTTTTTTTGTTAATCCCTTTGTATAATATTTTATCATTATTCTTTTTGTTTTTTCAAAATGCGTTTTGTAGATTTTCTATAATACGAACGTAATTGATATTTATGATATTTATATGAGGAAGGATATGTTCCTTAATTAAATATTAAGTATGTATTATGTCTTTTGTGGACTTATTCTTTTGTTATGAATAATAGGGGTGAATGTGAATTTGGAGAATATTGATTTGGTTCATGTTTGGTATTTTTAATCTTTTATTAAAAATGGTGACTTTTTATTCAGGGATTTTTGAGATGATTTCTTTAACTAATGTTCTGAGTAAAGGTTCTATTTTTTGTGCGGTTGCGATGATATGTTCGATGTTTGCGGGTTGTAGAGCGTCTGGGAAACACTCATCGGTAATTGCAGAGAAACCGAGTACTTTTAGTCCTGAATGGACGGCGACAATAACTTCAGGAACGGTGCTCATACCTACGGCGTCTGCACCGATGGCTCGTAGGAATCGGTATTCTGCTCGTGTTTCCAGACATGGTCCTGCCACGCCAACATATACTCCTTTTTTGATGGGTATTTTTAGGTCAATAGCAGTGTTTTCAGCAAGAGCAATAAGTTCTTGTGAATAGGGTTCGCTCATATCTGGGAAACGTGGACCTAACGTATCATCATTTGGACCAATTAATGGATTGTCGCCCATAAGATTAATATGGTCTGTAATAATCATTAGGTCACCTGCTTTGAAGAGGGGATTCATCCCGCCTGCAGCATTTGAGACAATGAGTATTTTTACTCCTAAGGCTTTTGCTACGCGAACAGGGAATGTTACTTGTTGCATAGAGAATCCTTCATAATAATGGAACCGTCCGGATAGGGCAAGGACTTTTTTGCCTGCGAGTTCGCCGACAATTAATTCGCCACCATGAAGGGAATCGTCTGGGAAATGGGGGATTTCTTGATATGGAATATTTATTTCGCTGTTGATAATTTCTTTTAAGGTTCCTAATCCTGTTCCTAAAATAATGCCGATTGAAGGATGAGTGTTTGTGGCACTTCGTATGACTTTGACGGATTCGTTGATTTGTTCTCGTAGTGTGTTCATAATAATCTCCCTATTAATTTTGGTTATTTAATTTGAGAAGTTCAGATTTTTTTTGAAGGAATATTGATTTAAATTCTTCTGGTAATTCTAATAACTTATCTCTACTTGTTTCGCCCTGGATGATTTTGATTTTTGTTTTGCTGATATTTAACCATTTTGATAGGAGTTCAAGTAATTTTGTATTTGCTTTTCCTTTTTCAGGGGGAGCATTTACACGCACAGCAATTATATTATCCTCTCTTAGATAGATAGATTCAGAGTGTGCAGAGGGAATGATGTGTACTTTGAATTTGAATGTTGATTCTTTTTTGTATTGCATAACAGGGTTATTATGAATTTGTTGGGTTCTACTATTTTTATATTTTATGAAAGTGAGTCATAAAATTCAATAATTGAATTCATTTTAAAATAAAATTGGGAGTCTTGATTTTGAGTGCTAATTTATAAATTATAAAACCTGAATAGTCAGTTTAATCAAAATTCACTCAAATAAGACTCCCTACATGAATGAGACATAGAGGACGATTCAATTGTAAAACAATACAACTCCGTCATTGATTTCTTTTTGGCAAGGTCACATTATTTGACCTTGTATGATTATAGACAGGAGTTGTTGCGGAAGTGGTGATTTCTGGCATCTCACCGAAATATTCTTCATAACAGCCCACATGCCAGTACTCACCATCTAAATCGATAGCTTCGTCGAACTGGAACTCGATGTCCTCTATGTACTCGTTACAAAGAGCACAACGTTTCATTTTAA
>JAIWNQ010000061.1 GCA_020216745.1 Candidatus Hydrogenedens sp. | reverse complement strand
TCACCTCGCTTTCTTTTTGTATGTTAAGGTTTATTGTTTATTATAAAAACAAAAACATCAAAAAAAGAATTTCACTTTTATTTTATATTTAACGAACCCCCTACCTAAGTGAAATACAGGTCCAAAGGGATTACATAATATTTATACCATAAATAATCCTGAAAGTCAAGTAAAAAATCGATTAAAACAGAAAAATAATAAAAATCTGTATATTATTATCAGTCAATAATTTACATATATTTATATATTTTTTTATTTTATTTTACAAAAAAATTTTTTATAAATTAAAAATTTTTTTTGCATTTTTTGTTGTTTGAGAAGCAATTTCATTTTCTGAACATTTTAAGTATTCAGTGAGATTTTTAATTACAAGAGTGATGTTTGACGGTATATTTCGTGTATCACTTTTTCCTGCAGGTGGGATATCAGGGCTGTCTGTTTCTATTAATATTCTTTCTGGGTAAATAGTATTTAATACGTGTTGTCTTTTTTTACTATATCTGTATGTGATACCACAACCGAAAGAGAAATAGAAACCGAGAGGGAGTAGTTGCTCTACGATTTCGACACTTCCTTTGAAGGCATGGATGATGCCACCTTTTTGGGGCATACCAATTTTTTTTACGATGCCTGTAAGTTGAGAGAATGCCCCTCGACAATGGATGACTACAGGTATATTTATTTCTTTTGCAATTTCTAATTGACGGATGAAAAATTTTTCTTGTAAATCGTAGGACGGAGTATCAATTTTCAGGTCTAAACCTATTTCCCCAATGGCTACAATTTTTTCTACTGAGTCTGAAGTTAAACGATTCAAGTCGTCGAAAAATTCTTCTTTTATATACCATGGATGGATACCCCATGTACATTCAATTTCTGGATATTTTTGGGAAAGTTCTAACGATTTATCCCATTGAGAAGGCTCGACGGAAGAGGTGATAAGTTTTATGATGCCTATTTTTTTAGCGTCGTCTAAAACAATATCCAGGTCATTGCTGAATTCTTGTGCTTCTAAATGGCAATGCACATCAATAATTTCCATTTTTGTTGTCCTTCATTAGTATAATTAATGATACTTTATTTTATGATTGGGAGTATACTGAACGTATTATAAATGTAATTACAGGAAGGAATTTAATTGAATAATCGGTGTAATGCGAAAATAATTGTTGATTGTCCTTCTTTTCAAGGAGGTAATGAGATATCAGGTTTGTGGCGTTGGATATGTGAAGGTAACTGGGCATGGGGTCTTGCTTCACCTCCTGGGAAGGGTAGAAGTCATTTAAATTATTTAAAACAGAAAGAGATTACACCGATAATCACTTCTTTTTTGGCACATCCTGAAAGTCGGCAACGTTTTTTTGAAGATAATAATATGTCTTTGATTAGACCTGAAGATGCCCTTGCCTCGTATTTTGATATTTTTGGAAACAAATTTATATGGGAGGGATTTACAGAAGAAGATTCTTCGGGAGTAGGTTTTTCTCGTTGTTTATTACAGAATCAACCCAGTTCCCATAAAGAAGCGGAGGAACGGTTTGAACAGTTTTTGAGAGAAGGATTATCTGAGGTGTGTAAATATGCTCCAAATATTCATAAATGGGGTAGATGTGGTTATGCAAGTAGTACGCATACGTATGCGAAACTTGGTTTGGATTGTGTATTACTTGAAAGGGCAAATGATGATGTTGATGATTTACAGACGGGCATTGCATTTTTAAGGGGAGCAGGGAAGCAATATGGATGTTCTTGGGGAGTTGATTTTTCTCTTTGGTGGGGTGTTTTTTATGGGTGTGTTCAGAATTTGCCCTGCTCTTATTATCGTCGGAATTGGTTGATTTCTTATTTTTCTGGTGCAGATTATATGTCGGTTGAAGGTGGCGATTTGCTCTGTTCGCCAGAGGGCAAATTATCTGTTATGGGTTCTGAATTTGAAGCATTTTCTAAGTGGATAAGTAAGAATAAACGGGGAGTGGCATACACACCTGTTGCGGTAATACTTCCATCTTCTCATGGTTGGATTACACCGCCATATTGGGAGACACAGTCATTTGCATGGAATTATGCACGATTGCGGAGGGAGCCTGGTGAGAAGGGGATAGATGGTTTTTTTGGAATGTGTTTTCCTGGAAGTCAATTTGCGATGGACCCTTATCCGTTAGGTTGTTATGAGGAAAATGACCCTCCATCAAGTCCATTTGCATTGTCATGTATTACTCCACGTTATGCACCTTCACCAAAGAATATTTTTTATAGTAAGTCATATATTCCTTTTGGTAAATTTCGAAATAGGAAAGGGGCGAATCGGTTTTTAAATGAAAATAGAATAGAACCTGCTCCATATCGACCAATGGGGGTAAGCCGTTGGGGAGATATTTTTGATGTATTTACTGATGAGGTAAATATAGATGTATTGAATGAATATAAGGTTGTGGTGGTTTTGGGACCTTTAATAATTTATGAGGAATTCCGTAAGAAGTTATTGAGTTATGTAAATTCTGGGGGGATACTTATTCATTCTGCAGGTACAGTAGGATCTGATGATTATGACTGGTTAGGAATACAGATATTACCTGAATTGCATGTGGGATACAGATGGCAGTGGGAACAGACGGGTTGGATTAATGAGGCATTTCGTTATGTTCCTTCTAATGTGGATTCACAATCTCATGTTTTGGCATGGGCTAATAAAGGTTCACCTTTAGTTGTTTGTTCTCATTTTGGGAAGGGACAAATATATACCTGTCTTGTGCCGTGGTTTGAGTCACCGATGTTTTGTTTGGCAGGTGTTGCGGTTAAGTTGTTTGATTTCATTTTTAATTCTTTGATTCCGATTTCTATTGAAGGACCTCCATGTGAGTGGTTGGTTACAAGTGAAGAAGATAGCCAGACGATTATTTTAGTAAATCATGCAGATTTTGAATGGGAAGGGTCTATCCGATTTGTTAACCCCGATTATGATGGTAAAGAGGTTTTTGAGCTATTTAGTGGGACGAGGTTTGTAAATAGAAAAGATACTAACATAAAAATTAGAGTTCCTTCTTATGATGTTGGTGTGTTCCGATGCTATAAAACATGATATATTTTTGGATTTATAAATGAGGTGTTGAAATATATGATATGTTTTTCTGTATTAGGTAGTGGAAGTTCGGGAAACGCAACATATATCCAGAGTTCTTGTCATTCAATTTTATTAGATTGTGGTTTTAGTTTGCCACAAATAAAGAAGAGGATGGAATATTTGGGGAGAGATATATCGGATTTGGATGCAATTTTGATAACACATGAACATACAGACCATGTATGTGGTTTGAAACGATTACTTTCTATTTGCGATATACCAGTATTTATGACTCGTGGAACATATTGTGCACTGCAAGGGTTATTTGATAGCAATAAGAATATTGAGATATTTGAATCGGGTGACTCAATAGCGGTTGGGGATATTTATGTTCAATCCTTTGCGGTGACTCATGATGCTGGTGACCCTGTGAATTATGTTATTTCGCATTCTGGTGTACGGGTTGGTTTTGCAACAGATTGTGGTTATCCTTCAAAGTTAATGATAAACAAACTTAAAGGCTGTCACGGTTTGATTGTAGAATCGAACTATTGTCCAGATATGTTAATCAACGGTCCATATCCCGCACATCTTAAACAAAGGATAAAAGGTCGGTATGGCCATCTTTCAAACCAGCAAATGTTACAGATTGTGTCTGAAGTTATGGATGAAGCCTTGCGGGTTTTAGTGCTTGCTCATATTAGTGAAAATAATAATCATCCTGAAATTGTAGCACGGTTGGTGCGTGAAACTATAGGCAGTAGAGATATTCAATTATGGATAACCAATCAGACACACCCAACGCCATTGATTCATTTAAGTTAGCCATTTTAACAAGACGCATTACGGGACCTCGTTTTGAGCCTTTGTTTCATCGTGTGGCAACTATATTAAATTCATCGGTGGCTGTCCATTTGTGGGATAGGAAAGAGAACAGGCAATGGAAACTATGGTCAGAGAAAAAGGGTGTTTTTTGTGATTTGATTGCTTCTTCTCCTCATTGTTTGAAAGCATGTGATAAAGATAGGGCAAAGATCATAAAGCAGATTATTAATTTAGATATTCCTCTTTTATTTAAGTGTCATGTAGGATTTTATTGTGCATCGGTTCTTTTGTTTCATCTTGAAAATAATGTTTTAGTTCTGACTGTCGGTCCCTTCTATATTGATGAGAATAGGGAGGTTTTGGAGTATGAATATTCAAAAAATATGAGTAGGTATAGTATAGAAGTATCTGAACAGGATATGGCTTATTTGAAGCAGTTGCCATATTTGTTGTCGGATTCTGTAAGAGAGGTACTTTTATGGACGAAGGACTCTTTTCAAAAGGAATGGATAACACTTTTTAATACAAAAGATTATGTTGATAGGCGGGAAGAAAAGGTGCTTGGACAAAATGGGGAAACAGAATTAGAAGAGGGAAAAGTAGTCCGTTTGGAAAAATTTGACCGTGTGCGGGAGAACATGTTTTTAGTTGCTTTACGGACGAAGAATAAAGAATTAATGGAAATCGTTTTGAGGGGGAAGGGTGATGAGATACGTAATAGTAGAAGCAATTTATCACAGGCACTATTTTTATTATATATTTGGTCGATTAATGTAATAACATCAAGATTATTCGATTATGGACTGGATACGTTTATAGATAAAAGGATATTATTATGTGTGGGACAGGAAAATTTTCAAAATGTTAAAGGCTTAGATAGTGGTGTAAAGAGGATACGTAAAATTATTTTTTCATCTTTGGCTCCTGAGTTTTTTAGTGATAATACCTGTGTCTTTAAGAAAAAGCAGGAACGTTTTGAGAGTATTGTATCTGAGATGAGGAATTACTTATGGGCTCCTAACCTAATGAAACTAATTGAGAAGAGATTGGGAATGAATGTCTCTGCGTTAAGTCATTGGTTAAAAAGGAATGTGGATTCTAATTATGAGGACTTATTGAGTTATATACAGGTGGAGAAAACTGCAGAGTCCTTGAGGAAAACAGATGAAAGTCTTTCGAGAGTCAGTATAAAGGTAGGTGTCAAGTATAGTTCGCATTTATCTGCAAAATTTAAGAAGGTAACTGGATGTAATCCATCTGAATACAGGGCATATTTTGCAAGGAACCTTAATGTAAAGGGTAAAAATAGAGAGCAATAGGAATTAAAACCGTAATAAAGATACTATTGCAAACGAACTGACGGAATAGGATAAGGTAAAAAAAGATGGGAGATAATATTATTGTATGGATTGATATATTTATAATAGTGTTTGGTCATGGATTAAAAAAATGTTTGTTTTGACTGAAACCATAGATATAAGTTATGCTGTCAAACTAAATAAGATTCAATTTTTTGTGTTTAATTTAACAAATAAAGATAAGGAAAGATATATGAGAAACACATTGAGAAAAGGGATTTTGATGTTCAGTTTGGTTTCTGTTGTGCTTGGTTTGTTTGTTTTTTCAGGGTGTGGAGGTCCAGCAGAACAGGCACCACCACCGAAACCACAGGAACCTATAGAATTATCACTTCCTCCCGCAGAGGGGAATCTTCCGACGACATCATTATTAAAGTTGACGCCAGAATTGGCGCAATTGGGTATGGTGTTGCCCTCATTAGCGGAAGGATTGGATAAGGTAGTTCAAACAGCAAAACGTTTTTATCCTGCGGATGAAGTGGATGGATGGATACAGAATAATTTGAGGAATTTAGCGGGATTTGCTGGTTTACCAGAGGCAAAAAGTCTAATAGAGATTGCGGAAGGTAGAGGATTTGATATTACGGTTCCTGTGGGTGTTTTTGCTGATTTATCACCTTCATTTAATGATTTAATGCAGATATTAACACCAACTACAGAGGCAGAGACTCAAGGGGAGAAGAAGAAGATTGACCAAATTGATTGGGCACAGATAAAACAACCTAATTGGGTATTAATGTTAGGTGTAAAGGATACTGCGAAGGTAGAAGAGAGTTTGAAAGAACTGGTAGTTGAGGTTCCGGAAATTAGTGGAATAGCACCTAAGGAAGAAATAGTAGATGGAGCGAAGGTAATTGAATATGGACCATATTCGTATTTTATATCTGCTAAATATGTAGTGGTTGGTTCTACTGTTCTTGTGAAAGGTGTGGCAAACTGTTTTTCAAATCCGTATGCGATAAGGTATGGTACAGCGGAAATGCCAGCAAGTTCAGAACCTGAAGGAGTTACCTTGATAAAAGATTGGAAATTGATTCCAATGTTAAATCAACTCACACCGTATCTTGTTCAAATGTCCCCTTATGGTGTGCTTGCTCAGATGAAACTTGGACCTTGGGCAGAGATGGTAAGTGAAGGGGTAGATGACCCAGTTTATGTTTGTATATCCTTAAATCCAGAAGAGAAATTACAGGTTCGGACGTTAATTGATATGTCGAAACGTCCCAAATCTGCCAGTATTTTGGGTCAGGCGAATCCATTACAGTTGCCTAAATTGTTCCCTGATAATACTCAAGCATCCCTGTTCTTTCAAGTTACTAATGAATACAAAACCTATTTAACTCAAACGGCAGTACCACAGATTAAAACTGCATTGTCAGATAAGAAACAGATAGCTCAGGGATTGCAGTATGGTTCGACAGCAATGGGATTTTTAGGTAATGAATTGGGAGTAGGAATTACAGGTACGATGGGGGATTTTCCTGCGTTGATTATTGTAATTCACGTTTCAAATGTTGAACAAGTGAAGGCATTGTTGGATATGTTGGTACCATCAATGCAGGATGAAGTTTATCGGGAAATTCCTGTGAAGAAGATAGCTGTTCCGTCGCCTATTCCTATTGCGATGGTGATGGTTGAAGATAAGGTTGTTGTAAGTAATAATACAGATGTGTTAAAGAAAATGATAGATTTGGTTCTTGATAAACAGTCATCAAATTATTTGGCTAATTTAAATCCTCCTGTTGATGCAGGTGTTCCACGCTATTCGCTAATATCAATTCAGAGCAAATTATTTTTAGATACTATTTTCCCGTTAATGAGTATAATGGGTCAGAATTTAGGTGGAATGCAAATGGAGGTTGAGAAAGCATTGGCAGAGATACGTGAAATTCGCTTAATAAATGAGAAGAAGGATAGTTTGTTAGAAGGGCAGATGTTACTATTTTTTAACCCCTCGGCGAAGTAAGGTTATATTTTAGTATTGGTTAATATTAGCCACAGCAGGAATGAACTTCCGCTGTGGCTTTGTTATTAGTTATATATAGAAAAATGTGATATAATAGGTAAAACTATTTTATATAAGACGTTGTATGAAAGTTCTTCTTCTATCCCTTCAGAGAAATCTAAATATCTTAGGTTTAAAATTATTGCATCAAATCCTTTTAGAAAGAGGATATGATTCAAATCTTCTTTATTTGAATCGTTTTAATAAAGAAAATAAAAGGATGTTGGATGCGCTAAAGGGGTTTGTTAGAGATTTAAATCCGTCATGGGTTGGTATTAGCGTAACTGCATCGGAGTTTCATGATGCTAAAGAAATTACCTATTTCCTAAAAAGGGAATTTGATTCGTTCCCTGTAATTTGGGGTGGAATACAAGCGACTACTGCAGTGGAACGGTGTGTGCAGATTGCAGATTATTTATGTGTAGGGGAGGGTGAACAAACTGTTGTAGATATTTGTGAGGCATTGACGTATGGTAAACCACTGAAAGATATAAATAATCTTGCATGGTTTGAGGATGGAGAAATTAAGGTAAATCCCTTAAATCCAATTATAGAAGACCTTGATAGTTTGCCTTTTGTACCACGATTAGCACAAAAGACATTTATACTTCCAAAAGATAATGTTATGCCACTTACGAGAAAACTTTATATGAAGTATAGTGCATTTTATGGGGGAATTTATAGAATAATGCAATCTCGTGGGTGTCCTCACAAATGTAGTTATTGTGTTAATTCTATTTTCCCAAAACTGTACCATAATTGGAGGGTTCGATGGACATCTCCGAAACGGATGGTGGATGAAATTGTAGCAGGAGTTTCCGAGGATTTACCCCTTTTATTTATATCGATATTCAATGATAATTTTTTTGCTCAAACAACGGAACAGATGAGAGAATTTTTTGATTTATATAAGAAACGAGTGGGTAAGCCTTTGATTTTGTTTAGTTCGCCTAATTTTTTGACTGAGGAAAAATTAAAGATGGCGGTAGATGGTGGCTTGGCATCGATACATGTAGGTCTTCAAACTGGAAGTGAGTCTGTTTGTAAAAATGTATATAACCGTCAGATGACGCCTCAAAAATTTAAAGAGGTTGCGGAGATTATACATAAATATCCAGTAGTCCCATATTATGATATTATTTGCGATAATCCGTTTGAGACAGAGGAAGACCAAATAGAAACAGTAAAAGTATTAATGGGATTATCTAAGCCTTATTTTTTCCTAATCTTTTCGCTTACTTTATATGAAGGGACAGATTTGAGGGAACGTGTAAAGAAGGAGAAACCAGAGTTTTTGCATGATGATACAACAAAAGATTTTTTAGTACCAGCACCGACAGAATTAAATCATCTTCAACACTTTGCAACGATATTTCCTGCATGGGCAGTGAATTACTTGTTGAATCGTTATAGGGAAAAACGAAATAGTTGGTTTACAAAATTATTATTTAAGATTTATATGTTGGTGGGTTATTTCTTTTTACAACCACTTATCTATTTATGGATTTTGTTGAAGTTTAATAGGTATTCATTAACTAAATTTTTTAAGAACCTTCCTAAATTTATTGATTTTCGGGCGTTGAATATTTTTGGTCATTTTCATACGGGAAGAGATTCTACGTATGAGTAAAGGGTTCATAACTGATTTGTGCCAGTGTGAGTCCTTGGGGTGGAGCACATAGACCTTTGAATTTTTTGTTAAGTTCAAGACATTCGATTAAAAAATCTGGTTGTTGTTTCCCTCGTGCAATTTCGATAAGTGTGCCTGTAATGTTACGAACCATGTGATAAAGAAAGCCGTTGCCAATATATTCGATGTGATATAGGGTTTTAGAGTCTATTGGTCCTATAACCCCCCCTTTTTTTAGTTGAATGGAGTATAAGGTGCGGATAGTAGAGGTCATCTGGCTTCCTGTACTTTGAAATCCTCTAAAATCGTGGGTACCGATGAGATATTTGAATAATTTTTGAAGTAGTTCTAAATCGATGTTGTATGGAATATGCCAAGCATATTTATGTGCAAAAGGGTCGGATTCTTTTCCTAAATCTATAGTGTAGCAATATTTTTTCCACTTTACATCTCGGCAAACATCAAATTCCAATGGTACCTCTTTAATATTTGTTATTTGTGCATTTGGTGATAGTAATTGTGAGGCAGAATGTCTAAGTCGTTTTGGTATTTCGGCATTGAAAAAGAAGGAAAAAACTTGTCCTAAGGCATGTACTCCTGTATCGGTACGGGATGCACCCTGAATTTGAATGGGTTGTCTTGTAATTAGAGATAAGACCTGCTCTACGGTTCCTTGTACTGTTGGCAAATTGGGTTGAAACTGCCAGCCATGAAAAGCAGAGCCGTCGTAACGAATAACCCCTATATATTGTTTTTTTTGTTCTTTATTGTCCATTATCTATATTTTTATCATTGTTGGGCACTTGTTGTTAGTTCAGGAAGCCATGTGTTTAATAGTAGTTCACAATTCATAACTTTTAATACGAGATCAAGAGGGACATAGAAGTAATGATTAGTGGCTTCAAAGCCAATACGGCTATCTTGGAGCTGATTTAGGTATTCTTTCGTGGCGATGTCCATTTCGTTGTTCAGTATCTCCCTAAGTTGAGCAATTAGTTTTGTTTTTTCTTCGTTAGATAATTGCTCATTTAGAAGTTTGTTTCTTAATAGGACGAATCGTGTTTGATTTGCAACTGCTTGGAAATGTGAAGCGCAGACTTCAATGATTCTGCATTCGTTTT
>JAIWNQ010000060.1 GCA_020216745.1 Candidatus Hydrogenedens sp. | reverse complement strand
CAAAAGAGGAGAGATGCTCTTGATTATCCACATTTAGATTTTTTAATTCATTTTTGGCGGTAAGAATGGCTTCGTTAAACCCACGAGCCATTTTTTCCATTTGATTAGCAAAGATTTCTGGTGGAAAATTTCCGCACCAGTTTTTTACATCATCATAAGGGAACCCTGTCATGGTAGCGTTATATCCTGTTGGTTTAGCCCAGAGAGGATTTGAAGGACCTACCTGTACTGGACATTGGTAAACAGCGATGATATGAAATGGGTATTCTTTGAAAGCTTGTGTAATGTGTTTCCATGTTTTGACCATTATGGGGGCTAATGTTTGACCGAATCGTTTTTCGGCTACTTGTTTTAATGCGTTGTCTATATCGAGTTCGGGATTATCAATTAATAAATTGAAGACTTGAATATTTGGGGATGGGTACCCCCCTAATGTCCAGCCCAGCATAAATCCATCGAGTTTTTTTTCGCGGAGTCTGATGGCATGAGTTGCGACGTTTTCAAGAACGGGGATGTAAGGGACAGAACCTAATTCCCATGTTGTTCCTATTTGTAATTTTGCAAAGGTAGGGTGATTATATTTTTTTGCTATTTCCCAGTGGCGTGAGGCACGTGGCCCGGGTCCGGGCTCAGTCAAACTATATTCGCCGATGACTGAATTTACTCCTCCACGAGTTATTGAGATATCCCATTCGCTAACGCTCATGACGGCTGTTCTGGATGGTAAATTTGAAATGATTCCTTCGACCCAATCATCACGCCAGCCCCAATCCCATGCGATGAGTTTACATGACGAGTGAGCAGAATCTATCCCCGATTGAATCAGTTGATGAACTTCTGCGATGACCTCTGATGGATTTCGTTTTGAACAACGGGGACAATATTCTCCGTGATGATGAGACCAGCAATTTGTAAGATTTTCGGATGCACTGATAGTAAAGAAGCCACCTAACTCAGGAACTTTTTCACAAATCATTTTTATTGCATTTTTGATATAGTTTTGAACATCAGGATTAGAAGTACAAAGAGCGGAAAAATCGCCTTCGTTCACGCCTTTTAATTCTGGGAACTTTTCATAAAAAGAATTAGGCATTGCTCGGGGTTCGTTTAAGTATAGGAAAACGTTGACGCCTTCATTTTTTAGTTTTTGGGAGAAGATACTTAGATTTTCTAATCGTTTTTCCCAACCTTCACTAATGGATGGGTCCCATGGGAATGGGGTTAATAAATAAAGGACCGCTTGTAGCCATATACCATTTACACCCAATTCATGAAGTTTTTGAATGTATCCCATTGGATAAGACTTTTCGAGGTCTGAAAATGGGTCTCCATAATGTAGGAAGTAAGATGAGCAGTATTTCGTAGGTGCATTTGTAATATCTATTTTTTTGGTTTGTTTTTCTAATGGGATTTCTTTTTTTAGTTCTTCAATGAAATGTAAAGGTCTTTCTTCCCATGAAGATATACCGTTTGGAAATAGTCTTTTGATAGTGTTTCCAATCTGTTCTTCATATTGGATTGTGTCTTTATCAGGTTCCTCAAAAATTAGAGGTTCACATTTTGGTTTGAAATTGCCTAATTTAATAAATAGGAAATCATCTTCTCGTAGTGTATATGCTAATTGATGGCTGTTCCAACCCAATAATTTCATAATTTGCTCATAGGGTAATAAATGCCAGTTCCGACGGATAATTGTGCAATGCAATTGTGCTAATTCTTGTGTTGTTAAATGAGGTGGGTCAGGTAATCCCATTCGTTTCCCAATAGATAAGATGTCTTCTTCTTTGGCTCCGATAGTTTCGGCTATTTTTTTAGTTGGGACAACAGACCAATTTAGCCATATATATGTATGTAATCTATCTTTGAAAAAGGCAGAAGGGACTGGCTCTTTATCTATTGGGGCTGGTAATTCCCATGCTTTTAAGATTAATAATAATGTCATAAAATACATCATAGGATATTTCCTTATATATAGGTATGTTTTATTTGTTATTGATAGGTTTTTTATCAGATGTTAATATGACATCTACATATATGTTTTTTTGTTGGAATGAGAATTCTCTACGCAGTATTTCAGCAATTAGTCCGATGCCGATGGTTAAGAAACCAATTCCAATGAATACGGTACTAACAGTTCCTAAAAATACATATCTTAGTTGGTCGCCATGAATATAGAATCCTGCGAGACTCGCAATTAATCCTAATGAACCTAATGCTATGGATAATAAGCCACGTTTTGTAAAGAAGTATGCTGGGGATTGACCGTGCTTTGACAGAAACCATACTGTATAGACATCAACGGCACCATGGAAAAATCGATTAAAACCGAATTTTGATTTGCCATATTTTCTTGGATGGTGTTCAACTGGGATTTCAGTGATTTTAAAACCTGATTCTACTGCAAGGACAGCAATAAGTCGATGCATTTCACCATACAGGGGTATATTTTGGATAACTTCCTTGCGGAAGGCTTTGAAGCCTGTATTTATATCATGCAGAGGCACCTTAAAAACTTTGCGGATGAAGGCATTATATATTTTTGACGGGATTGTTTTGTGCCATGGGTCAAAGCGGTGTTTTTTCCAACCACAGACAACATCGTAGCCTTCCTGAATTTTTTCAATTAATCTGGGAATTTCTTTGGGGTCGTCTTGTAGGTCCGCATCCATTGTAATAACTATATCGCCTGTGGCATTTTTAAAGCCTGTAGCAAGTGCACAACTTTTACCGAAGTTTCTTCGGAATTTTATAATTTCTATTTCTGATGGGTATTTTTCTTGCATTTTTTTCATTGAGGAGAATGTTTGGTCAGAACTTCCATCGTCAATAAGAATAATTTGTATGTTATGTGGTTTTGAATGAGTGATAATCCCTTCGATTAAGGGTTCGATTGTTAATTCTTCATTGAAGGCAGGTATTACGAAAGACAAATTCATTTTATTAAGCATACACCTTATTTATGATGTTAATGTTTTTCTTGATTCGTTACTTTTATAATATATATTGCAAACTCGATAATAAAATTTTATTCATAGTATAATCAAGCGGGAAAATTTGTATTTATTGTGAAAACAAAATATAAAGTTAATGTAAGGAGAATAAAGATGAAAAGAAGGAATTTCTTTGTTACTTGTGCCAGTGCTATTGCTGGTGGTGTTTTTTTGGCTGGTAGAAAGTCATATTCTGCGTTACCAGAAGATAAGCCTTTTTCCAACGTTAAGTTGAGAATGAGTGCACCTCTGGATTGGTTTCCTGGTAAGAAGCCTGAAGATAAATTAGAAGCGGTATCTGCTTGGGGTTTACCAGCCTATGAGTGGTTGCATCCGAAAGGTGATTTTAAGTCTATACGAAACAAAGCAGATTCGCTCGGGTTGGAATTAAGTTGTATTGTAGGTGTTGGTGCTATTGCTCCGAGACAAATGGTTGATGAGACGGACCATGACCGACTTGAAAAACAATTTAGAGAACGGATTGAAGTGGCGAAGCAATTAAATTGCAAGCGCTTAATAGGGCTTACTGGAAATGAGAGAACCGATGTATCTCGGGAAGTACAAAAGGAGAATGTTATTACGTGTTTAAAGCGTTTAGCACCTATTGCAGAGGATAATCAGGTTTATATTGTCGTTGAAGCGTTAAATCCATTAGTTGACCATCATGGATACTTTTTGTGTAGAACTGATGATACGATGGAGATATTAAAAGAGGTGAATAGCCCACATGTTTTGATGTTGTTCGATATTTATCATCAACAGATTACTGAAGGAAATGTGATACGAAATTTAACAGAGAATATAAGTAGGATAGGCCATTTCCATGTGGCAGACAATCCAGGACGGAAAGAACCTGGAACAGGAGAATTGAATTATCACAATATATTTAAAGCTATTGCGGGTACGGATTATAAAGGTTTTGTTGCTTTAGAATGTGGTCATTCTACTGATAATTACGAAGATACGTTAAGAGCAACATTGAAATGTCTCGAAGGTATTTAGTTGTTATTAGAGATATAAATACTTGACAAGAGTTAAAAATTTTTATGGTGGCGGAGAAGGTGTTTGTTCGTATTCAATTTTGGTAAGGTAAATTAAGAGAGGAGATTTTCTTTTTGTGTTTGGCTTAACAGATGAGATTAGACGGCGTATTATTGAAACATTTCCAGGTTTGGGTAGCGATGATATTCTTATTGCTACGCCACCAGACATTAAGATGGGTGATGTCGCTGTTCCACTGTTTGCTTTGTCTAAAAAGTTAAACATTTCATTACCAGTTATAGTAGAAGTCTGTTTGCCTCTTTTGGAGATAAAACCATGGGTTACAAAGGTAGAACAGAAGGGTGGGTATCTGAATTTGTTTCTTGACCGAGGATATTGTTCAGTAAAAATCGTTGAAGACGTATTCTCCAAAAGGGATAAGTATGGGTCATTGAGTTCAGGATTTGGAAAGAAAGCACTTATTGAGCATACAAGTATTAATCCGAATGCGAGTCCTCATGTGGGTAGGGCAAGAAATGCCATGTTAGGAGATTGTTTGTCTCGATTATTTCGTTTTGAGGGTTATGAGACTGAGGTGCATTATTATGTGAATGATATGGGTCGGCAGATAGGGCTGTTAGTTTTAATCGCCGATGAGTTGGAGAAGCTTGATTTTAATGGTATTCTTGATGCGTATGTTCAGGCTAACCAGAGGGCTGAAAATGAACCTGAATTTGCCAATAAGGGCTATGAGTTATTGGCTCTTATGGAGCAAGGGGATGAGGAGGTCAGGAAAAAATTTGTTCGTGTAACTGAATTGTGTCTGAGAGGACAATTGCAAGTATTGAAACGATTGGGTATTGAATATGACTATTTTGATAGAGAATCCGATTTTATCGAATCAGAAGAGTTAAACAAAGTCCTTGAGATTCTGAAAGAGAAAGGAGCATTATTTATAGATGAAGAAAATCGTTTAACCGTGGATTTGGCACAGTTGGGATTTACTCAGGAGGAGGGACGATATTTCGTTTTGCGTCGAGCAAATGGGAGCTCTATGTATGGCTATCGTGATTTGGCATATACGATTTATAAAGGGCATAGGGGAACCGATGAGAATTTGATTGTATTGGGAGAAGACCATAAATTATATTTTCAACAAATAGGGTTGATTTTGAGGAGTGCAGGTTATAGGATACCCGAGCCTATTTTTTATTCTTATATTTTATTAAAAGAAGGAAAGATGTCAACCCGTCAGGGAAATGTAGTATTGCTCTCTGATTTTTTAGATAATGCATCGTCATTAGCGTTGGAGCGGGTTCGGGAACAATGTAAGGAACTTTCGGAGGAGGAACAGCAAGAGATAGCGGAGAAGGTCGCTGTGTCTGCGATACGTTTTTCTGTTCTTCGAGTAACGCCTTCTAAAAATGTTATCTTCGATATGGACAGTGCTCTATCATTCGAAGGTGATACGGGACCTTATTTGCAATACAGTTGTGCACGGATAAAATCGATACTTAGGAAATATGGTAAGCCAATTCCTTATGATTTACCTGAAAATTTACCGCTACAAAAAGATGAAGAATGGCTTTTATTGCGAAGTATCTCTGAATTTCCCAGCATTGTTTTAAGTAGTATAAAACAATATAATCCAGCTATTATTGCTGGGTATGCTCTAAATTTGGCTCATGTTTTTACGTCGTTTTATCATGCCTGTCCTGTATTGTTTGCTGAGAATGATGATGTTATAAATATGCGGGTGCAAATTTGTTGGGCGACATTACAAGTGATGGAGAATGCATTATCGCTTTTGGGTATTCCTGTCCCTGATCGTATGTAGTAATGATACTGTTTATATTATTGGGACAGAATATGCGGAATCTGGTAGAAACATCCAGGTTGGTTCTTTTATCCCTTGTTTTTTTAATTCCTCCCATGCAAGATTAAAGCCTTCTTCGAGGGTGCTGATTTTTCTTCCTCCCATAAGTAATACAGTTGATTCGGGTAATTCTGTAAGGAAATAGGTGTGTTGTGACTTTTCAAGTGTTGAGATAATAGTTTGGCCATTGACCTCACCATTTTTTCGTAATGTAGATAACAGCTTGTTTGTATCTCCTATTTCAAGCCATTCTTTGAATTTGTGTCCACCAAGTCCTTCCGGGCATGGGGCAATGAAGATTATTTTCCCGTGAGGTTGTTTCCGTGCTTGCCATGCATTTACCAGTGCCTTATGGCTTTGGAGAAAGTTTTTGGCATCACCTGCGGAAGCAATTACTATATCTGCTTGTTGTGGGATATTTATAGAATAAATATGCTTGGCAAAGTTTGCACCTGTTTCATGAGCGTGAATCAAATCTCCACAGAATATTTTTATGATGTTTTTTTGGGGTGATAATACTGTATTTATGATGAGGTATTCTTTTTGCGTCATAAAAGTTGCTTCTATGAGGTCTTCTGCAACGGGATTCCCTTCCATTACGCCTATCTTTACCTGTGGGTGGATTTCACATCTTTCTGGGTGGATACTTAATGCATGGTTGTGTTGTATCGTGGGCAATGCAGATAGACCTGGTACAATTGATTTTCTACCTCCTCCAAATCCTGCAAAATAGTGAAACAGAATTGTTCCTGTAAGTATGAGGTAATCACTCGACATTACTTCTTGATGGACATAGACAGGTGTGCCTCTTGTTGTTTTTCCTAAATGTTGGTATTGTTTCAAGTCAGAAGGGTCAGGAATGATAATTTGCTGTTTAAATTGATTAAATATCTCCTCTGTTACTATTTTTGATAATTCACTTTCTGTGGGAGGACGATGAGAACCTGCTGATACTAAAAATTGAATGTTTTTTGATTGACATCCAGAGGAAAATAATATCTCTAATAATAAAGACAAAAACTGTTCAACCCCTGTATATCGGAACGTGTCAGAAATCACTATAGATATCTTTTTATTAGAAAGGTTTTTGTGTTTTATATTCTCTATATTTCCGATAGGATTTTGGATAACATCGTTGAATATTTTGCATATATTTTTTTCTGCTTGAGGAAGTGATAAATTATAAGTACCGATATATCCTTGTTGAGGCAAAGATATTTTGTAAAACTGGTTTAGATATTGTATATTAATATTGATTATTTTTGAGTTTGTGTTTTTTGTCATAATTTTATTTGACTATTGATATTTTTATGTATAAAAATATATAAAAACAACATAGTGTTTGTAAATGAGATTTAATATGAGATTTGGTTTTTATACTAAGAAAAACTTCTGTGATAAAAGTATACCATTTTTTTCTAAGTGTTTGTATGGTTTTTCTCTGATAGAACTAATTGTTGCATTGGCTGTGGTTAGTGTTGCGATAACAGGGCTGGTGCAAATGTTCTCCATAAGTTTAAATTTATCTCAACGGTCACAGAATATAATATTGGCGAATAGCATTGCACAAGACAAACTATATTATTTAATAAATAATCCACAGTGTTTTTTGTGGAAAATCTCTGAGGCGGGAAAAGAAGGAGGTTATTTTCCTATATTAACATCTAATGAAGAACCAAAATCAGGGAATCCTGTTGAAGAGCCTAAAATTACACCACCTGATTGGGCAAGTTTTCGAAAATATAAAAATGCAAATCAAAAATTTCGTTGGAAAGCCTATGGAAAAATATCAAATAGTAATGAGAATTGTTATGAAGTGATTGTTATAGTTATTTATAAAGAAGGGGGAAGGACGAGATATTATACAGAGACTTCAATAGTGCCACGATTTCAGGTGGATACGATAATTAGGAGTAATAAGACGTGAGATTGAATAGATTTAGAGGTTTTTCGTTAATCGAGATTATAACAGTACTGGCTGTTTTGGCTGTCCTTTCAACAATTGGGATTGTTATCTTTACACGAATTATGGAATACCGAAGAGTCTCTGAAATAAAGCAGAAATTAAATCTCCATTTTTTACAGTTAAGTCATCGTCTACAAGAAGATTTTGACCAAATTGCATCATCTACCTTTACAGGAGGTGCGATGTTCGGGGTTCGTCGTATAGAAGAGCAGAAACGTTATCAGTCAGTTCCCTTAGATGATGACCTTATTTCTTTCCCTATTATTTTCGCAAAAAGTGAGGGAAATGACTCGGTGGTCAGGGTATTTTATTACATTGATAGAACGTTAGGAGGGGTTCCATCTCTTGTGCGAGTGGTGGGTTCTCTTAATGAGAAGCATCCGAACGGAGCGAGAGAAATATTGATTTCTGGGGTACTTGGGATGCGGGTGCATTATTATGATGGGGAAAATTGGGTAGATAGTTGGGAAAAAGAGGTGTATCCAAAAGCAGTAAAAATGAGTTTTATTTTTGCAGATGAGAACAGGTTATGGGAACAGATGGTTCGGGAATGTACTTTTTGGTTAGGAAATATGTTATGAGAGAACATTTTATTAGACATATTAAATCGAGTTCCTTAAGGAATGCAGGTGTGGCGTTAATGATTGCTATATCTGTGCTTGGAGTTTTTGCATTACTTGGGATGTATTATGTTCGTGACAATGAGACAGAATTAAGGAGGGCAGTTATACTTATAGATGAATTAAAAGCGAATAATTATGCTAAGGCTGGATTAAATACTGCATTAGCAGAGTTAAATAAGGCAAGACAAACGAATAGCGTTCCTGAGTTGTTGAGTAAATGTCCTCTTCAATACGAGTATCCCTACTATAAACAGGTATGGAACGTTAATGATAATTTACCATTGGAGCCGTCTGATACAGTTAAGGTAAATGTTTTAATTCATATTTATGATGAGAGTGGTAAGGTTAATATCAACTGTAGTCCTGCAAGTGTTCTACAAAAAATATTAAAAATAGATGGTGCTTCGGCACGTCAGATCGTCTCTAATTTAAATGCTCAAACTAATGTCTCAGATAAAGGCAGATGGATTTATTTGGTAGATGAATTGTTTAGTCGGGGTTGGTTGAACAAGAATCAAGTGGATGTTAATTCTTTTCAATATTTGTCGTCATGGAATGCTGGAGACCCTGAAAGACCGCAATCCTATTTAAATATTAACATTGCTCCAGTGGAGGTATTAATGGCTTGGTTTAATATTAATTTGGAAGAAGCACAAAAGATTGTTAGTGCAAAGCCATTTCATACTGTTAACGATGTAATAACAGTTTTGGGGAAATACCCCAATACATTTAATTTTAAGGTTGAAGATGCTACTGCAGGTTTTCCATTTCCTTTTACTGATACATCGTCAAGTTTTAGAATTGTTGTTACGGCGGAGTTAAGTAGAGTTGTTTCAGGGAAAAAATATAATAAAGTGTATTCATCTCATGAGACAGGAGTTGTTTTCATAGAAGATGTTCCTAAAATCGTATGGAGCAAAAGAATCCCGACTGAAAAAAAGTAGTGATGGAAAATACATAATATATCTATAAAGGAGAACAGCAATGGCTGAGAAGAACAGTGAAGGAATTAAAAAGGTTCGTAAATCTGGCAAAGGAAAAGTGCAGAGCCTTTCACAAATTGTAAAAGAAGAAGAAATTGTTTCCCGTGAATCTGTGATAGGTGCTTCTTCATTGAGTAGTTTTTCCTTTTTGCGAAGAGGAACAGTTAAATATCAAGAAATTACGGATTTTTTGCGTCAATTGATTATGCTTTTAGAATCAGGGACACCATTGCTAAAATCATTAAAGACATTAGCCCAACGTGGTCAAACTGAAGCTATTCGTGGATTGATAAATGATATGGCAATGTATGTAGAGGAAGGGAATCCTTTATGGCAGGCGTTTGATAGGCATCCTCGTTATTTTGATACGGTATTTGTAAACTTAATAAAAGCAAGTGAGGCAAGCGGAACATTAACTACTGTATTACAGAGGCTTGTGGATTACCGACAACGAAGAGATTTATTACGTCGAAAAGTGAGGGGGGCATTATTTTATCCAATTGTGTTAGTAATAGCATGTTTGGCAGTTCTATTATTGTTAACGAATTTTGTTGTTCCTCAATTTCAGGATATGTATGAGA
>JAIWNQ010000059.1 GCA_020216745.1 Candidatus Hydrogenedens sp. | reverse complement strand
AACAAAATATAAATATTCCATCTGCTACAATGTTATTCTTCCAAATTTCAAACTGGTTCCGTGTATGGTGGTGGTTACCAATTGTATTGATTTTGTTATTGATCCTTGTTTATCAGGTATGGTTTATTCGTAATCCATTGAGACGTTTATCTGCGGATCGTTTTAAGTTAAAGATTCCAATAATTGGGAAAATTATGCACAAATATGCAATTGTTGAAATGATGAGGACATGGTCTTTGTTGTTGAAGAGTGGTCTATCCATGATGTCCTCTCTGGAGCTTACAAAGAATGCTATCCACAATCAAGCAGTGGCGCAAAGTTTACAGACATTGAGGGATTCGGTTGAACGTGGGGCAGGATTGGAGACACCTCTTCGTGCATCTGCTGATGTAATTCCACCTGTGGTTGCAGATATGTTGATTACAGGAGAGGAATCGGGGAGTTTGGATAAAATAGCGGAGCAAATAGCGGATATATATGATAACGAAGTTCAGATTGCAGTGAATACATTAGGGGAAGCCTTACAACCAATATTTACAATAGCAGTGGGTATTATCGTAGTGACTTTATTTGTATCGTTGTTCTATCCGATGATTAGTATGATAGAACAAATTTCAAATGCAAGTATTTAAGTAAAAAACTACATAAAAAGGAAAAGGCACACTTGGGAGAGAAGTGTGCCTTTCTTAATTGTGTATTAAATATTATTTGCTTGAAAAGGCATTTTGTATTGTTTGTAGGTCAACACCCAATATTTCATTTGCTAAATAATTAAGCTCTTTTTCGTCTCCAATAAAATGGAATGTTTTATGGGTGTGTTCTACAAATTCTCCCTTTTTAAGTTCTTCTGCAGGCGATGAGGTTTCTAATTCGTAGAATGGACCTAGTGGTTTTTTCCCAGGACCTAAGGGTCCATCATTATAAGAATTTATAACATCACCGCCATATGGGTCTTTTTGCATTTCCCACATAGAATTAACATAGGGTTTAGGTGTATCAGGTTTGCTATATTGAACAATCGTTAAGACTTTGTTTTTTGCATCATAACTACCACAAACAGATAGAGCCCGTTTGGGGGAAACACCAATTTTGCTTCTGTATTGTCCATCCCCTTTGAAGAACAATATATTATCTTTTACCACTAATCGGTCAGGAGGTACTTTGCCAAAGTAAGCATCGTTGACTTTAGGTCCGAGATATTCTTCTGCTCCTGGTAGGAATGGTATAACAATTGTAGTATCTGGTGAAGGATTGAACATACCTAAAATCCAGATGGATAACAAGCCTTTTTCCTTATTCCAATCTTCATTGCCGATGTTTTTAATTCGATTTTTTGATTCGACACCTATATATTTGATGTTTTGAGGGATACGAACACCTAATGTTCCAGCAATCTGTTCCTTAGATAGGATACTAACAGTTCGCTCAATTGAAATTTGGAAATCGGTTCCAGTCCAGTTCTTTAATTTTGCCTCTTTATGGAATGAGACTTGCTTTTCATTTTGAGAAACAACCTCATAGGGTTCGGTATCAATAACGGGTGGTGTTTGCCAGTGGTCTAAGTCGAAGGGCGAATTAGGCGGGAAAAAGATGCCATATTGTCCACCTTCTGGACCTATCCAGAAACGGTCTTCGCCACCGAAAACATTAATATGGGGTTCTATCTTTTTTGACGAGATTAATTCTCGGTTAATCCAGCCGAAACTTAATCCTTCGAGGCCTTCGGCAGTACTGGTCATAATTCTCCCTTGATACTCTGGAACAACGGCTACTTGCCCTTCAGAATCGGTGTCTTTTAGAAGAATGACTGTTACATATTTTTTTAGGAATTCTACATCGTCTTTGAATCGGGACTCTGAATATGCAGTGTTTTGTGTTAAGCCCATGAGTAATGTTAAGGCAAATAGAATGCAGATAAAAAGCAAACCTTTCATCATTTTTTGTCTCCTTTTATTGTGAGGTTTCGTTTAATACATAAATTATCTATTTTTTTGTTGTTCTTTTCAAGTAGCAAGAATGAAAGTATTATAATATATTACTTTATTTTAATGACTATTTGAGAGTGAGATTATGAAATTGAAAGATTTGTTTTTTAATGGTTTTTATAGTAGTGTTAGTAAAAAGAAGGTTAAAATACTGTATATCTTACCTTCTCATTATGATGATGATGGTTATCCATTCCGTTTTTGGAAGGCATTGCTTCCATCAAACACATTGACATGTATGAAGGCTTTAACTGAGCAGATAGTGGAAGATGGAGAGATAGAAGGTGATTATGAAATATCTGTGGAGATGAGAGATGATTTTGTACATGAAATTGATGTGCAAAAAATAGTATATGACTGTCGTAGACAAAAAGAGGATCTTATAGTTGGATTAGTTGGGGTTCAATCAAATATGTTTTCGAGGGCTATAGATTTGGCACTGATGTTCCGAAAATATGGAGTGCCAGTTCTTATTGGAGGTTTTCATGTAAGTGGGGTTATGAAATTATTTGGTAAACCTACATCAGATTTACAGATGCTGATTGATAATGGTGTTAGTATTGTTTGTGGTGAAGTAGAAGGACGGGGTGTCTTGTCACGGATATTAAATGATGCAATCCGAAGACGATTAAAACCGTATTATATTATTCATGACTCACCTGATATATCATCAGCCAGAGTTCCGGTAGCGGAGCCGGGATATTTGAAACATTTTATGCAACCTATGTGTACAATTGATACAAGTAGGGGATGTCCTTTTAACTGTTCATTTTGTACGATTATTAATGTACAGGGGAGAAAGATTCGATGTCGTTCGGCTCAAATGATACTCGAGGCTATTGAAAAGAATTATGATAATGGATTTTATAGTTATTTTTTTACAGATGATAATTTGTCTCGTTCTCCTGTATGGCGAGAGTTATTTGAAGGATTAATTCAACTGAAACAGAAGGGAAAGAAAATCCGATTTATGATGCAAATAGATACACAGGCATGGAAAATTCCTGATTTTGTTTCGTTAGCTGGAGAAGCTGGTTGTTATCTTGTCTTTGTGGGTATGGAGAGTGTAAATCCAGATAATTTAGAAGCAATGAAAAAGACACAGAATAAAACGTCTGAATATGTTGACATGGTAGAAGCATGGCATAAAGCGGGTATTCTGGTTCATGTTGGATATATTATTGGTATGCCATTTGATACACTTAAGAGTGTTGTTCGTGATGTTGAACTGCTAAAAAATGAACTAAGAGTAGATGAAGCCTCTTTCTTTATTATGACGCCTTTGCCTGGTTCAAGGGACCATAAGGAACGTTTTGAAAGGGGAGAACATCTTGAAGAGGATTATAATTTTTATGATAGCTGTCATGAGACTTTTCCACATCCTAATTTTAAAAAGGGTGAATTGAAGGCAACGTGGCGTAAAGCATGGTCCTTGTTTTACTCTAAAGATAATATTATTGAAATTCTTTTGAGATGTTCACCAGAACAATATTGGAATATCTTTTGGCTGACGTTATGGAATCGTTATTCGACACTGTTGAGTAATCATCCAATGAGTATGGGATTTATACGACGTAAATTGCGTAGAGACCGACGTCCAACGATGGAGAAAGAATCGCATTTAGTTTTTATTCGCAGGAGAGTGCGAGATTTTGTAAAACAGTTAAAGGTTATAATGCAGGTTTTTTATGAATATCAGGAAATCTGGTTGTTGACACGGAAACAATTAAAGGAGAAACGAGATTGTTTGGCTTCACTTTATTCAAGCATAAAGGAAATTCACACGCAAATTCTCCGGATATTACATACGAACCAATATGCCCAATTTGTTTCTCAGGAATATGAGAATATTTTCCAGAAGTCGAACGAGTTGATTTTGCAACTGTCACACGTATCGGGTAGGATTAACCGCAGAATTCAAAAGAGGTTAGAAAAAGAAATGGATGAAATTCGAGAGCAATTAAGTAATTTTAAGTTTCGTGTTCCTAATATGGAGGATTTAACCCGATTTGATAGTTTTATCCGAAAAACGATTACACGAAAATATGAGGAAATGTTAGTAAAATCTGTTGCACGACGGAGAAGTATTAATAGGTGGTGGGTTCATTTTAAGAATGACTTGGCAGATGGCAAGTTTTATTTCCGTAAAATATTTTTACTACCTGAAATTTTGGTTTATGAATTATTTATAGGGCTGAGGTTTGCTATCTCGGCTGTTCGGATGAAGTAGTTATGCAAGAATCAAATAATCAATATCGCAGGGTAGGTGTAGTAATGCTTCATGGTGCATGTTCTATGAGTTGTTTATTTTGTATTACAGAGAATGCTGTGCGAGAAATGAACAAGGAGGACGTTAAGGAAGTATTGTCAATTATGAAAGGTAGGGAGATGGAAAGCGTTGTCTTTGGAGGGGGTGAACCTTTGCAATGGGGGTATGATTTGTCGGAAGTAATTCATTATGCAAAGTCGATTGGCTTTTATACACAGGTAGGAACAAATGGAGTAGGTTTAACTCAAACAGTGATAGACCAACTGGACGCAGATCGGTATGTTCTTCCTGTGGATTCAATACATCCCATGATTCACAATTATTTAAGGTCTGGATTTAGAAATCATTATGATATTATTCAAAAAAGATTGAGAAATTTAGTAGAAAAATCTATATCATTTACCATCTCAACGGTCGTGTGTAGGGTGAACGCAGAGGAACTAAATGGGATGGCATCTTATTTGTTTCATTTGTGGGAGCAAGGAGCAAAGATACATGCGTGGCATCTATATCGTTTTTTGCCTTTTGGCAGAAACGGAAGGAAAAATATAGACATGTTAAATATTTCTTACAAAGACTATATAGAAAAAACGGAACATATAAAACAGAGAGATTTACCTTTTTTTGTTTATCGTAGACCTAATATGCAGTTATCAAAAGAGGTGGACTTCTTTTGGTTAGAGGATGGAGGGTTGAAGATTGGTAGTGAAGTCTGGGTAAAACAGTGTTTTGATGAAGTTATAAATGATAGATGATTTATTTTTTAGGTGGAACAATAGCAATACTTAATTCTTGCAGTTGTTTCGGTGTTACTTCGCTGGGAGCACCCATAAGTAGGTCACGTGCTTTTTGATTTAGTGGGAAGGCAATAACTTCACGAATATTAGGTGAGTCGGTAAGTAGCATAAGGATTCTATCGAAGCCAGGAGCAATTCCACCGTGAGGAGGAGCCCCATAATGGAATGCTTTCCATAATGCTGGGAACTTTGATTTAACTACTTCAGGGGGATAGCCGACAATTTCAAATGCTTTTAGCATGATTTCAGGCTTATGGTTACGAATAGCGCCGGAGGATAACTCGACACCATTACAAACGATGTCATATTGGAATGCCAATATTTCGAGAGGGTCTTTATTCATAAGAGCGTCCATTCCACCTTGAGGCATAGAAAATGGATTGTGCGAAAAGTCATAGTGCTTCTCTTCTTCATTCCATTCGAACATAGGGAAGTCTACTATCCAGCAAAAAGCAACGACATCTGTATTTATCATATTAAGTTGTTTTGCGAGGTAAGTTCTGACTTTTCCCATGAGTGTGTTTGTTTGGTCTCGTTTCCCTGCACCAAAGAAAACAGCACTCCCTTCTTTTATTTGTAGCCGTTCAATAAGCATTTTTTTCTCATGGTCTTTCATGAATTTTGCAATAGGACCTTTGAAATCGCCTTCTTTTAAGATGAGCCACGCAAGTCCTTTGGCTCCCTCACTTTTTGCGAATTCTTCCGCGTCATCAAAGAATTTTCGGGGTTGCTGGTCAGCATTTTCAAGATGAATCGCCTTAATAACTCCACCTGTCGTTACCTGGGAACTGAACACTTTAAGTTCTGATTGGGCAAATATATCTGTGCAATCGTGCATTTCCAGTCCATAACGTAAGTCAGGTTTGTCGGTTCCGTATTTTTCCATAGCTTCTCTATAAGGGATTCGTGGAAAATTTTCCCAGATAATTTTTTTATTTGAAAGTTCTTTGAAGATACGGACCATAAGTAATTCAAGTTCATAAAAAATGTCTTCTTGTGTTACGAATGACATCTCAATATCAATTTGATAGAATTCACCGGGACTACGGTCAGCACGTGAGTCTTCATCACGGAAACAGGGTGCAATCTGAAAATATTTGTCAAAGCCAGAAATCATAAGTAGTTGTTTGAACTGTTGTGGGGCTTGAGGAAGGGCATAGAATTGCCCTGGATATAGTCGACTTGGCACAAGGAAATCGCGAGCACCCTCAGGAGAGGAGCTTGTTAATATTGGTGTATGGAATTCATTAAAACCACGAGAAAGCATGTGTTCTCTTACGAGCTGGGCTAACTTACTTCGGAGCATTATATTTTTGTGTAACGTATTTCTTCGCAAGTCTAAAAATCGATACTCTAACCGTAATTCTTCTGGTGTTTCAAGTTCCTTATTTATAGGGAAAGGAAGCTGTTCACAGGCAGATTCGAGATGGTATTGAGTTGCTACAACTTCAATTTCACCAGTGTCTATGTTGGGATTAATTGTCTCAGGGGTGCGTGCTACTACTTCTCCCTCGATAGTGATAACACTTTCATTCCGAACGCTTTCAACCTCAGGGAAAAAAGGTTTGTCCGGATTAACTACAATTTGAGTGATACCGTAATGGTCTCGTAAATCTATAAAAATAACTCCGCCATGGTCTCGTTTTGTGTGAACCCAGCCAGATAAGCGGACATTTTTTCCGACATCCGATTTTCTTAATTGATTACAGTGATGAGTACGATAAGGATGCATATATTTTCTCCTGCAATTAAAAAAACGTTCTATCTCAAAGAAAGCGATATATTCTATTGTTTTATTACTTGGAATTCAAATCTTTTGGGATATATGAAGGTATATGGACAATATTTTAAAAAAATACATTGTGAAGAGTATAATATCGTTTAATTTTCCACGTATATTTTTTTTGAGAATTAGTATACGTTAAAAAGGCATGTTTTTTCAATGTAACAAATTAATAGATGGGTAATTATTTATTTTAGGAGATGGTTATGATTCGAGTAGGTCTTGTAGGTGCAATTGGTTTTGCAGGCAGAGAATTTATTCGTCTTTTATTATCACACCCTGATGCAAAATTAGTATGTGCAGTTGAAATGGAAACAGGGAAGAAATTACAAGATGTGCTTCCCAATTTTCGCAAACTTATAGATTTAGAATTGGAGCCTTTTGATGCGGATTCTATTGCAAAACGTTGTGATGTTGTTTTCTTTGCTCTGCCAGCAGGTAGGTCAATGCCATTAGTAGTAGAATTGATAAAGAGAAATGTTACTGTGATGGATTTAGGTTCCGATTTTCGTATAAAGGATGCTGAGGTATATGCCAAATTTTATAAAATGGAATACACACATCCTGAACTTTTAAAAACCTCTGTTTATGGGTTGGTTCCTTGGTATCGGGAAGAGATAAAGAAGGCAACATTAGTTGCGGTACCGGGATGTTTTCCAATAAGTGCAATACTACCTTTACGTCCGCTGGTTGAACATGCTGATCCGGGGGTGCCTATTGTTATTGATTCTATTTCGGGAATTTCAGGTGCGGGGAGAGGATTAAATGAATTGTTTCATTTCCCGAATATGAATGAGAATATGCGGGCATATCGGATTGGAAATCATCAACATATACCAGAAATAGAACAAGAGATTGGAGGAAAACATAAAGTTCAATTTACACCTCATGTTGCATCGTTAACACGTGGTATCCTGACCACGATAACATTACGACCGACAAAGCCGATAGACCCTTCAAAACTTTATAAATGCTATGAAAAGGAACCTTTTGTTCGTGTTTTGCCAGAAGGACAGTTTCCTGAGATTAATTATGTGCGTAATTCCAATTTTTGTGATATAGGTTGGATGTATGATTCACGGACGGGAAATATTATTATTGTAAGTGCAATAGATAATCTTGTAGGTGGAACAGCGGGCATGGGCTTACAATGTTTGAATGTTAAGTTTGGTTTTTCTGAAGATACAGGGCTTCGTCTTCCGGGGATGATGCCGTAGAAATAAAAATATTAAACAATTTGTATATGGAGAGTTATACAATGCATATTGTACCGATAGATGGTGGTGTATGTGCGAGTTTGGGATTTGAATCCTCTGCAGTTTCGGCAGGGATTAAAAATCCTGAACAAAAACGTTTAGATTGTGCCTTAGTAGTTTCTAAAATCGACGCACATGTGGCGGGGACATTTACTACGAATCGTGTAAAGGCGGAACCTGTATTGTGGTGTCAAAAAGTGTGTGAAGATGGTGTGGCACGTGCAGTGTTTATAAATAGTGGCAATGCAAATGCGTGTACAGGTAAACAAGGGAAGAGGGATGTTGAGACGATAGCAGAACAATTAGCGAGTTTGTTGCATCTTCCAAAAGAACATATTCTTGTGATGAGTACTGGCGTTATTGGAGTTCCTTTGCCAATGGATAGAATTCGGAAAGGCATTGAAGAATGTGTCCGTTCTCTGTCAGTAGAGAATCATTTAAATTCGGCTAAAGCGATAATGACTACTGATACGGTACCGAAAGAATATGCAGTTGCTGTTCAATTATCTAAAGGAATAGTACATATTGGAGGGATGGCAAAGGGTGCAGGAATGATTTGCCCGAATATGGCAACGATGTTATCAGTAATAACAACAGATGCAAAGATATCGCAACAGCAATTAAAATCGCTTCTTTTACGTGCGGTGAATAAATCGTTTAATTGTATATCTGTTGATAACGATATGAGCACAAATGATTCTGTTGTTTTACTGGCAAATGGTGCATCGTCTATTTCGGTTGAAGAAGGTTCTGAGGATGAAACTATTTTTTATAATGGATTGCTTCAGGTGTGTGTATGGTTAGCCCGTAGTATTGTTTTGGATGGTGAAGGGGCAACAAAAATTGTAGAAGTGAACGTTATGGGTGCTGATACAGAAGAAAATGCCCGTAAGGTAGCGAAGGCAGTATCTGTATCCCAATTATGTAAGACAGCATTTTTTGGTGGTGACCCTAATTGGGGACGGATTCTCTGTGCAGTAGGATATAGTGGTGTGCCTGTTATTCCCGAAAAAATAGTGTTATGGATTGGAGATGTAAAGGTGTTTGAACAGGGACTTCCTGCTCAATATGAGGAGACAATGGTTGCTGAAATTATGAAGAATAAAGAATTTTCAGTCTGTATAGATTTGGGATTAGGAACGGAAGAAGTATGTTATTGGACTTCCGATTTGAGTTATGATTATGTAAAGATAAATGCTGATTATAGAACATAGTTAGATAAGGAAAAACCATGCAAAAGATTATTGAAAAAGCTGGGATATTAGTCGAGGCTTTGCCGTATATCCGTGAATTTTTTGGTAAGACGGTTGTAATAAAATATGGTGGTGCGGCTATGCTTGATGAGCGACTACGGCAAAGTACTGCAGAGGATATTGTGTTGATGAAGTATGTAGGGATGAACCCTATTATTGTACATGGTGGTGGTCCTTCTATAAATGCGATGTTAAAGGACCTTGGAATAACACCACAATTTAATCCACAAGGATTACGAATTACAGACGAAAAGACAATGAATGTCGTAGAGATGGTTCTAGGGGGGACGGTGAATAAGGATATTGTCGCTTTAATAAATAAGGCGGGAGGTTCTGCCGTTGGGATTTGTGGAAAGGATGGTCCAATTATTTATGCAGTAAAAAAATATGCAGATGATGGGACTGATATTGGGCAGGTAGGAAGAATAACACGTATCGAGACCAAGTTGATACAAGTTCTATGTGAAGCAGGTTTTATTCCTGTTATTGCACCATTAGCAACAGATGAATGGGGAAATGTCTGGAATGTAAATGCGGATACAGTGGCAGGGGATATTGCTTCCGCTTTGCGAGCAGAAAAATTGGTATTCTTAACGGACACCCCAGGATTGTTGAGAGACCCATCAAATCCAGATACATTAATACACCAGTTAGCTT
>JAIWNQ010000058.1 GCA_020216745.1 Candidatus Hydrogenedens sp. | reverse complement strand
CCAGTGAAATACATCGTTTAAAAGAAGAAAAAGTTATTACAGGTGGAATGCTTCCCAAGATAGAAGCATGTTTGAAAGCATTAGATAGTGGTGTTCGCAAAACGCATATAATTGATGGACGTATCCCACACAGTTTGCTTCTGGAGATTTTTACTCGGGAAGGATTGGGAACGCTTGTATATCTTTCCTGATAATTTTGCAAGAATTTTGTAGAGTAAAGAAAATATTTTGAAAGGAGAACTAAACAATGCCAATGGACCCTCTTGAAATTATGTTTAAAGGTGGAATTCTCATGTGGCCTATCATGCTTTGTTCGGTGATAGGTGTATGTATTATTATTGAGCGTTTTTGGTTTCTGCGTAGAGCTGGAATTGATACCAGTGAATTTATGGATACCATTCGCCAGATATTGAGACAGAACCGTATTCAAGATGCTATAGATACGTGTAATCGAGTTGATGCCCCTGTGGCACGAATATTAAAAGCAGGAATCATGAGGTATAAAAAATCGAAAGATGAGATACGGGAAGCCATCGAGGATGCAGGACAAATGGAAATACCCCGATTGGAACGATATTTATCTGCTTTAGCCACGTGTGCAAGTATAGCTCCATTGTTGGGATTGCTTGGGACGGTGCAAGGAATGATTAAATGTTTTGCAGCAATTCAAAATAAGAGAGGGCAGGTAAATCCTTCAGACCTTGCGGAAGGTATATCAAATGCATTGATTACAACAGCTGCAGGTCTTACTGTTGCGATACCATTATTGGTTTTTTATAACTACTTTGTATCGCGGGTAGATAACATGATTGTAGAAATGGAAATTAGTTCTTCTGAATTGGTGGATTTATTAACACGGCATCAGGGGGATAAGGAGATTTGACCATGAAATTTAAACGAGCATCAGATAAAAGTAAGTTAATAAAGGCAACAATTGATTTAACGCCTCTTATTGATGTTGTTTTTCAATTGTTACTTTTTTTCATGTTAACTTCAACATTTGTGGTTCAGGCATCTATTCCTGTGGAGTTATCAAAAAGTGACTCATCCGAGCAATTGGAGCAGAAAGATGCAACTGTTACTTTAGCCTTTGGAGAAGGTGGGCCAGATAATCAAGGGGAAATATATTATACGGAGGATAGTGAAGTTCCAATTAAAAGTTGGCATGAATTGACGCGGGCTTTGGAGAACTTTTATGAACGGAGACCCGAGGGACTTCTTTTAATTCGTCCTGACCGTCGTGTCCCTACAGAACGACTGGTCAAGGTTCTTGGCATTGCAAATTCGGTAGGCATAAAGCATTACGGAATTGCTGCTATACCAGCAACATCCGAAACAACACAATAAGAAAAGATAGGTATTATGAAAAAGAGGCGCACGCGAAAATCCGTGCGCAAGCACGAGAAAGACTATAAATATGATGAAGAGCACGATGGGACATTTGTAGTTCCTAAAATCTCGGAGGCTTTTATTCCTAAACAATATGAAAAGGAGGGGTGGGAATATCGTATTTCGTCGACGCCACAGGGTGATTTACTAATTCAACTAAAGAAGGATCGAAGTCGCTTCTTTAAAATGATACTTTTTGCTTTGATTTTACATTTATCTGCTGTGACGTTATTTAAGATTGTTGTGTATATTCCGAGGACAGATTTACAATATTTAGATATTCGTGTTATTCAAACTGATATGTCAGATGGTTCAATTTCAGACAGGGTAGAACGTTTAAAACTATCTAATAATTTGGAAACATTTGAAAATGAAGATGCAAGTGATATAGAGGCACTCAAACAAACAAATAAATTTGAACTACCGCAATTAGAATTTGAACAGTTGGAAAAACTTAGACTTCGCAGTATGTTGACAGAAGAGGACACGTCATTAGAACCATTGATAGCGGAATACAAAGATAGTTGGGCTCAATTTGGAGAGGGGATTAACCGAATTAGAGAATCCATTAGTGCATTAAGCCCATTTGTTGGACAGGAACCAAAAGATAAGGAGTCTTTTCGAGACACTGCTTCTCCGTTAATGAAACAATCGTTAAGTAATAATTTAGAAATTATATATCGTTGGATAACCCCGCCATTTAACAGGGCTCTATTATTTGTTCCAGGATTGTTAGAAACATCTAAAGAAAACTTATCGGAGAAAGAAGGGATGTATGATTTTATGCTAACAGTATTACCGGACGGAAGTGTTTCTCAGGTATTGGATTTAAACATTACAGAAGATGAAATTTCAAAGTATATACGGGTGGAGGTGAATAAAATACGATTTGAACCATTAATTCAGGTTGATTCGCAAGAGCAAAAAGTAACAATCCGTTATCGCTTTACCAAGGTATTACCATGATAGAAATTTCAATTACAAGTGCGGTTATTATCTATTCAGTCATCATAGCGTTCGTGGGCGTTTTTTTATGGGGCTTATCTGAATTTGGTACAAGAAAAATTTATACGATGTTTAAGAACCAAAATGTATGGAAGTGTTCTTATTGTGCATTTGTTTATCTGGATACGGATGCGGAAGAAATATCTCAGTGTCCACGATGTTATAGCTACAATGTAGCTTCTTCTATAGAAATGGAGGTTAACGATGAAAGTGGAAAAGAGATGGAAATAGAACCACGCCGTAATCCATCACATAAGAAACGCCCGCATGCTCAACATCGGGGTCCACGAAGGAGAAGGTAATTATTTTTGAGCCTTAAATAAGTGAATTATCTTTTTCCATAAAGAAGGTTTCCCCTCTGGAGAAATAATCACCATATTTCTGTAATTACTGAATTCGTTTGAATCCAAAGCTCCCATTATTCGTATTCCAATTGCAGTAATATTGTCTGTTCCCCCTTCTTTTATGGCTTTTTCAACAAGTGCAGTAATACCTGTGAGTAAATTATCTTTTTCTAATTCTTTTTGAAGTTGTCGTTCAGAAATAAAGTTGCTTAGCCCATCGGAACATAGAAGAATAGTATCGCCTACTTTTACTCGAAATGCGAATAAATCGATATCTACATTTTCTTTAATCCCTAAAGCCCGTGTGATAAGATTTTTTAATGAATGGTTGCGAGCCTCTTCTTCTGTTATTAGCCCTTCTTTGAGCTGTTCTGCGACAATGGAATGGTCTTCAGTAATTTGTTTTATTGGATACTCAGGTCGGTATAGATAAATACGACTATCCCCTACTTGTGCTACATAAGCAATATCTCCATGTAACACTAAAACAGAAACTGTGGTTCCCATTCCGAAGTAAGTTGGGTTATTTTCGCTTAAATCGAAAATTGTTTGATTTGCGACATTTACAGATTGAACGAGTGTTTCAGGAATGTTTGCAAGATTTGAATTAAAGTAGGTATCACTTAGACAATTTACCGCAATCTCACTGGCATGCTCACCAGCAGCCGCTCCACCCATGCCATCGGCTACTGCTGTTAATATGCCTAATTGTTTAGTTTGTTCTGGATTTTCTGACCAAGAAAATAAACAACGGTCCTCATTATTAGTTCGGCGATTCCCAATATCTGAAATCATACAGACTTCTACTGAGTTATTATTCCAACTGAATATATACCGTTCTTCACTTTTAGGACCTATTTCTTTATGAATATTATGACTGGGATTCACAGCCACGATAATATCCTTTTATTATGTTAATACTTTAATTTTACCATGTTATTAGTATTTTGTAGTATTAAAATCATCAGTAATTTTATTTTTTAAACCTGTTGTTCGGGCACAGATAAATAAAGGTCGTTGTTTTACCTCATCATAAATTCGGGCAATATATTCACCGAGTAAGCCAATTCCAAGCAAATTAATTCCTCCAAAAAAAGAAACCGAAATTAATTGAGAAGCCCAGGCAGTAACAGCAAGACCTGTGATTAATTTATGATATAGAGCGAAAATGATAATAATAAAACACAACAAAAGACTGCAAAAGCCAGCAAGTCGGAAAAAGAAAAGAGGCACATAGGAAAAAGAAAAGAAGGCATTCATGGCAAGTGTCCATAAGCCACGTAGTCCGACTCTGTTTTTCTTATCATATCTTGCTCTTCTTTCTACATCAATACCTGTTTGTTTAAAGCCAACCCAACTTCTTAAACCAGGAAGGTATCGATTTCGTTCGGGACATGTCTTTATGGCGTCTACCACTTTTTTATCCAATAGTCCAAAATTGCCTGCGTCTAAAGGTAAATTAACTTGGGCGCTGATGGATAAGAGACGGTAAAATAACCATGCAAAAAAACGGAATAGAATGGTTTCTTTTCGATTTGTTCTTTTTGCAAAAACCACATCATATCCTTCTTGCCATAGTTTGATAAAATCTGAAAAACATTTTGGGTCATCTTGTCCATCCGAGTCCATGATGATAACACAATCTCCTCGGACATAGTGCAAGCCAGCAGTAATAGCAGAAGGTTGACCGAAGTTCCGTGCAAGATGTATCACACCAATAATATCTTGATATTGTTCAGCTAATGAATCTGCTATTTTGCCTGTGTCATCTGTACTCCCGTCGTTGATGAGAATGATCTCTGAAAATTCTTTTAAATTAAGTTTTTCAAGAGTACTTATAATCTCAGATACAAAATGTTCGAGGTATGCTCCTTCATTATATACAGGAGCAACAATTGAGAGTTTAAAATGTTCAGGTCTGTTAGACATAGTCTATATTATGAAACAGATACAGGTGTTTTTGCTAACATTTTAACAAGTAACTCGATCGGGTTTATCCCAATTAATAATTGAATACCAATCATTATTGTAAGAATCATGATAACAAAATTAAAAGTTCGTTCTGAAATTTTATTGTGTAACCAAACCCCAAGAGCAGAGCCAATAGGAACAAATGGAATTAGAAAAATATCAAATGTTAATACAGACCAATCCACCAATCCTACTGCAATATAGAAAGGGAGTTTAGTTAAATTAATTAAGGTAAATGTCCATGCTACTGTGCCTACAAATAAACTCTTTCCCAAATTTTTTGAGAAGAGAAAAAGGCTAACAATAGGACCAGCTGCATGAGCAAGTGTTGAAGTAATACCTGCAAGAATGCCGGCAATAATTCCAACCTTAATGCCGAAACTTTTTTGTTCTACCCATTTTAATGAAAATTCACGAGCCCAGATATATAAAGCAAAAAGAATTGCGATGATTCCAACAAATTGTTTTAGGGGTTTTTCAAATTGTTGAATCCCATTTTTTCCCATATACCACCACATCATTGAGCCCAATAATATGCCTACTATAGCTGGAAGATAAATTTCTAAAATTGGTTTCCATTGTTTGTTTTTTCTATGAACATAAATAGCATTTAAGTCACATAATATTAGTATGGGTAGTAAAGTTGCGGTAACCTTGTCAGGAGGCATAACTAACATCATAAGAGGAACGGAAATAATTCCGGCTCCACCTGCAAAACCTGATTTGCTGATGCCTTGGATTAATACACCTGATGCAACAAAAATCCAAAATATAACAGATGGTATATTAGGAATAGCATATTGTGACCAAATATGTATCACGTGATAAGACTCCATTGTTTACTAAGCAAATTGTTTATTATCATAAAAAAACAAAATAAGGTTGATTATACAATAATTGTCGATGTTAATTGTCCACTTAAAGTTGTATACAAATTTGCTTATCACATATTTTTTCAGTATTATGTTTTTGGCAGAATTATGGATTTAATTAAGGATATTTTTAAGGAGATTTGTTATGTTGAACTTAGGTTACTTTCTTGAAGAAACAGCAAAGAGTTATCCAACAATTACAGCGGTTATATTGGATGACATAAAAATCACTTATGAACAGTTGAATAAATATTCAAATAGGGTAGCAAATATCTTGAAGCAAAAGGGATTGAAAAAAGGGGATAAGGTGGCGGTGATGATACCCAATCTTCCCTATTTTCCTATGATATATTATGGGATTTTGAAAGCAGGAGGAGCTGTAGTTCCTGTAAATGTGTTATATCAAAAAATGGAAATAGAGCATTATATCCGCGATTCAGAATCGGTAGCCTTTTTTGTGTATCATGGGTGTTCTGGTGAAGCAATAAAAGCTTACCAGTCGGTTGAGTCCTGTAAGCATCTTTTTATTATTCCACCAATGGGTAATATGGAAGATTTAGAAGTTGGTGAAAATTTTAATAAATCGCTTATGGAATCCAGTGAAGAATTTGATGTTGTCCAAACAATGCCAGATGATACTGCGGTGATTTTATATACATCCGGGACAACCGGTGCACCTAAAGGTGCTGAACTAACACATTTCAATATGTTTTTCAATGCGTATTATGCATCACATGAGATAGTGAGGGTAAAACCGGGGCAGGTAGCGTTGGTTGTGTTACCTTTATTTCATTCTTTCGGGCAGACCTGTGTTATGAATGCAAGTATTTTACGGGGTGGAACAATGTCAATGCTTCCGAGATTTGAAACACAAAAGGCAATGGAAGTTATCTCACGCGACCGAATCAATGTTCTTGCAATGGTTCCTACAATGTATGCATTTATACTTAATGCCCCGAACTGGCAAGACTACGATTTTTCGTGTGTTCAGTTAGCTGTTTCAGGAGGTGCTGCATTACCAGCAGATATTCACCAGCGGTTTCAAGAACGATATGGGATTACTATTCTTGAAGGTTATGGTTTATCTGAGACGAGCCCTGTTGCATCATTTACAGTATTAGGAGAAGAAGTTCGTGTAGGTTCTATTGGTAAGCCTATATGGGGTGTTGATATGAGAATTATGAGAGATGATGGAACTTTTGCTGATGCAGATGAAATAGGAGAAATTGTAATACGTGGACATAATGTAATGAAAGGTTATTACAAACGACCTGAAGCAACAGCGGAAGTTATGCTGAATGGTTGGTTTCATACCGGTGATATGGGACGGACTGATAAAGATGGATATTTTTATATCGTTGACCGAAAGAAAGAATTGATTATTCGCGGGGGAATGAATATATATCCACGTGAAATTGAAGAAGTTTTATATACTCACCCTAAAGTTCTTGAAGCGGCTGTTGTGGGAATACCGGATAAATTAAGGGGGGAAGAAGTGCGAGTATATGTGTCTCCAAAAGAAGGAGAAGAAATTCATCCTGAAGAAATAATGCAATTCTTGCAGGAGAAGATAGCAAAATTTAAATGGCCAAAAGATGTTATTGTTTTACCTCAATTACCGAAAGGTCCCACTGGTAAAATTCTTAAAAGACAATTAAGAAGCATGCCTATTGTATAGAATATGATGGGGGTTCATAGATAGGTACGTAAAATTAACTTTTCTTGCTTTTGCTTTTTTTATACTTTTAATTCAATTTTGTTTATATGCTATTTGTTAGCTTGTCTTTTTAGACCCTATTAAATATGAAATTCTATGGTAATAAATAAAAGTATTTTTTAGTCCATTAATGTAAATAATAGATAAAAATAAAATAATAATTTTTAATTAAAATAAAAATATTTATTGAAAAAGTAAAAATTTTCTTGACAAATGGTATCTATATGTAGTATAAATATAGTTGGTATACCACAAAATAAACTTTTGGTATACCCTGTGTGATTTACAAATCAAATAAACCTATAAAAAGGAGAATGGAAATGGCCACAGCAAAGAAAGCCGCTGCGAAGAAGGCTCCTGCGAAAAAGGCCGCTGCGAAGAAGGCTCCTGCGAAGAAGGCAGGCTGCAAGAAGTAAGCAGGTAAATATTTGCCACTCTTTCATGCACAGGTCATAAAAATATGACCTGTGCTTTTTTGTTTAGAGCAAATTTGATAAACGAAAAAAATATTTCGTAAGATGTTAGTTTGTTATATTAAATAAATATGATGGAAAGGAATAAATTATGAAACACTTTGTATTTTTTGTTTATTTATTTTTTTGTTTTTCGGTTATTTTTAATGTTGCTTTTTTTACGGAGCAAAGTTATGCAGAAGAAACTATTAAAGTAATGACATTTAATCTTCGCTATGGAACTGCGATGGATGGAGCCAATCACTGGAACAAAAGAAAGGATGTTCTTGTGGAGGTGATTAAAAAATATGACCCAGATTTATTGGGGACACAAGAATGCCTTGATTTTCAGGCAACATATATTGCGGAGCAGATACCTTCATACTCTTATGTTGGAAGAGGTAGAGAAAAAGATGGTTCAAGTGAACAGACCGCTATATTTTATAAAAAGGATTTATGGGATGTTTTAGATACTAAATATTTCTGGATTTCTGAAACCCCTGAAGAGCCAGGTTCAAAATCTTGGGATACTGTTTGTACACGAATTGTTACATGGTTAAAATTAAAACATAAACCTTCAGGTAAGGAAATGCTTTATATCAATACTCACCTTGACCATAAAGGTGAAACTGCTCGTCAAAAAGGAGCAGAGATTATTTGTGATAGAATAAAAAAGGAAGGTATAAATTTGCCGATTATAATTACAGGCGATTTTAATGCAGTAGGTGAAAAATCAGAACCGTGGAAGATTTTTATAAATAATGGTTTTAATGATTCGTGGTTGAAAACAGATGAAAAATCAGGTCCTTTGACAACATGGTGTGGCTTTAAAGACCCGGATCTCAATTCCGATTATCGCATTGATTGGGTTTTATATCAAGGACCATTCCATCCGTTAAAATGCGAAACCGTTGTTTATAGCAAAGAAGGTAGGTATCCATCGGACCATTTCCCTGTTGTAACTGTTTTCAAATGGGATTCATAATTGTTATAATTAAGCATCTTTTTTCCCCTCTTTAATTTCATGTATTACAAATATATTAAAAATTATTATTAACTGGAGAATAAACAAGTGGCAAAAGTTAAAGTAGTTACTTTTGATTTATGGGATTGCCTTTTTGTAGATGATAGTGATGAGCCAAAGAGAGCAAAGGCAGGATTAAAGAACAAAAAAATTTCGCGACGAGAGATACTTCATAATGCATTATCAAAAATAGCACCTATTGACCGTAGTCTTGTGGACACCGCTTTTGATGTTGTAGATTCGGCCTTTCGTAAAGTATGGCATGACCAACTTGTAACGTGGACTGTGGCAGAACGAGTTTCTGTGTTATTAGAAGGGTTAGGTCGTTCTTTACCGAAGGATGTGTTTGATGGGATAGTAAAAGCTTATGAAGATATGGAAATTCAATATATGCCCGACCCTGTGCCAGGTGCAGTCGATGCATTAAAAGAATTGAGTAAACAATATAAATTATCTATTGTATCGGATGCTATTTTCACTCCTGGCAAAAATTTGAGAATTTTATTACAGGAAGCGGGTATGTATCCTTATTTCGACTATTTTGTTTTTTCTGATGAGATAGGTGTATCCAAGCCACATCCAGCTGTTTTTGAAGCGGTAGCCCGACATTTTAATATTGAACTACAACATATTGTTCATGTAGGAGACCGTCCTCATAATGATATTTTGGGACCACAATCCGTAGGTGCAAGGGGTGTGCTTTTAACAGCAGTGAAGGAAAGACCTTTAGATGGGGCCTGTCCAGATGCTATTTGCAAGAAATATGAAGATTTGCCCCGTATTATTCAGGAAATGGATACAGAGAGTTAAATAATATTTTTTATGAACACAAAAAATAAAAAAGTAGTAAAGGAGTAGCTAATATGAGTAAAGTCCCTCGATTTCTTATAGTAGATGGCTATCCCATAAAAAGCCGAGAACAATTTGATCAGGTAGGAATGAAACTTGCTGGAATACTTTATGCAGATTTGCTTATAAAATATTTACCAGAGGCAGAATATGATATCTGGTATAGTAGTGATGAAGGTGCCGTTCCACCGACAGATGAACAATTAAGTCAATATACAGGTGTTATCTGGCCTGGATGTAATCTAACGATTTACCATGAAGATGACCCACGAGTGCAAGCACATATCCACTTGTGTCAGCGTTGTTATGAAGCAGGTATTCCTCAAATAGGAAGTTGTTGGGGGATTCAATTAGCCAATTATTCTGCAGGTGGAAAA
>JAIWNQ010000057.1 GCA_020216745.1 Candidatus Hydrogenedens sp. | reverse complement strand
GTGGAGCCTCATCCTAAAGGACGCGAGATGGGAATTTCAACAAAAATCAGACTAACAGAAGAAGGGAAGAAACACCCCATGTTTAAGGGAAAACCTGAAGTATATTCTCATTTTGTTAGTCACGATGACCATGTAACCAAATTGGCAGATGGAGGAATTTTATTAGCGGGAAATGATTGGAGTACTGTTCAAGCGTGTGAGGTTCATTATAAGAAAGGTGTATTCTGGGCAACTCAATATCATCCTGAATATAATCTGCATGAAGTTGCACGGTTAATCATTGCACGTGAACCTAAACTTATTCAACAGGGAATGTTCCGAGACCACGAAGACATGATGATATATGTAACACGACTTGAAATGGTACATGCAAATCCCTCATTAAAATATATTCGCTGGCAATATAAGATTGATGATGATTTAATTGATGATAAAATCCGTGAATGCGAATTTATTAATTGGATAGAATATATCATCAAACCACGACTGTCCAAATAAAAATTTAAGATTAAAGGTACTAAAAAGATATTTTAATTAATAAAAGATAATTTAAAAAATACGAGGGGTGTTTCGAAGGTATTCGCTGTATCGGCAGAGGTGGGCAATGGCTTTTGCCATATTGGTAGGATTTTGGAAGACATAGATATTCATTTCTTCGAGTTTTTTTAGTACTGGATTTTTATTTTGACCGTGAGATAGGATCGTTGTGTCTGAAGCCACTACAATGGGTTTTTGGTAGGTTTGCATAAGTCTTGTAATTTCCTCTGCATCTTTTATCTCAAAATGGGTTCCGATCTCTGATAATTTGTCAAGTCCCAAATGTTTTGCCCGTTCTGAATTTTGGAGACGCACATATGCACTACCGATATAGCCAATGCCTAAGATAACCAGTATGTCAACTTCGTCGTCCTGTATTAGTATTTCCATTGAATTTTTAAATAAGTTTCTATCTGTTCCTGCGACCATATCCACAGGATTTGTTCGATTCCACCATTTAGGCATAATAGCATCTAATTTTTTTAATGTGTTTTCGGAAAGAGGAATGACGTTTAATCCTACTTTTGTACACACATCTGCAGAAATAACACCCCAGCCCCCCCCTTGCGATAGAATACCCACATTCCTGCCTCGGGGGAGTGGAACATTCGAAAGAAGATAGGCTGTTTCGGTTGCTTCATACACATCTTCAGTCAGTATTGCACCTTGTTGGATACAAATCCCGCGAAATAATCGGTAATCAGTGGCTAATGCACCAGTGTGTGAAGAAGCGGCGCGAGAACCTGCCTGAGTTTTGCCTCCTTTTAATATTATTACAGGTTTTTTCCTTGTTGTCTTTTTTAATTCGTTGAAGAAGAGACGAATATCCTTTGCACTTTCAATATAAGAAAAAATCACCTTTGTTTTGGGGTCAGAACCGAAAAAGTTCAAGTAATGGTAATTTTTAATAACTGCTTCATTGCCTGTGCTGATAAATCGAGATAGTCCTAAATGGTGTTCCATAGCCCAACTCATTATTGTGTTTCCAATATTCCCACTTTGAGATAAGATACTTAATCCACCTGGTTGAGGATATCTTCCTATCATTGAACAATACAATTTTTTTGGATATGGACTGACTACACCTGCGCAATTAGGACCGATAAGATATAGATTATTTTCGTGGGCAATTTGTTTTAATTTTTCCTGAGAAGTTTGTGCCTCTTCATTATTCAATTCTCCAAAACCTGCTGTTATGACAAGGACAACTTGAATACCTTTTTGGATACATTCCTGAACCGAAGGTAGAACTGTTGGTGGAGGAACAATAATAACCGCCAAATCTACCACTTCGGGCAAATCCAAAATAGAGGGATAACAAGGAATATTCAAGACCTCGCTTCGTTTGGGATTAACACCATATATCTTTCCTGTGTATCCCCCCTCAAGAGTATTAAACAGGACGCGAAAACCCCATTTGATTGGGGTATCTGTTATGCCAACAATGGCAATACTTTCAGGTTCAAATAGTTTCAATAGTGTGTTGAAATCAAGTGATGTTCTCTCTGTTTGTTCATTTTTTATCGAAATGTTCCCTTTAACTGCAAGGGCATCTACTGCAATAGGTGTATCACGATGTATCAAAATAGGATTTAATTCAAATTGACTGATTTCTGCTTCATTGCTTAATAGATTTTCAATAGATTTTATTATGAGGAAAATCTTTTTTGTATCAATAGGAGGGTCTCCGCGAAATGAATTAAAGATTTTTTTGAAATGTAATTCATAGATCATTTCTTGTAAATCAATTTCACTAATGGGGGCAGAACGGAAAGACACATCTTCTATCGCTTCTACAAAAATGCCTCCTATACCGATATAAACACACACACCATATTCATTATGTTTCATTCCGCCAATGATAAGTTCGCGTTTACCATAAATATGTTTTTGTAATAAAAATCCCGATAGATTATGGTTTTGTGCATTGTTCTGAATCTCTTTTACTGCTTTTAATAAATCTTCTTCCGATTTTATATCTGTTTTTACTAATCCCAAATCGCTTTTATGGGCAATTCCTTCTGCCATACCTTTTATTGTTATCGGAAATTCTAAATTTTTTGAAGAGGAAATGAGTTCCTCTATGTTATAACAAATGCGAAAGTCTGCTATGGGTATTTTGTATTTTTCTAATAAATCTAATGTTTGTTTTTCAGAAAGAATAGTTGTTTGTTTTTGATTCATCAAAATAACTCCTGCGTCTTCACTTTGTAAATTGGCTTTTATGTTAACAAATTTTTAAACGGAATTTGTATTTAAAAACCAGTTTAATTATCTCTTTGTCTTCCTCGTCTCCAACGTTTACGAAGTTGTTGATGTTGTTTTAGATTTTCTTTTTTATTCTGTTCTTCTTCATGCAATTTTTTGTAAAACAAAGCTTCCTTATCAGAAAGATTATTATTCTGTATCATACGTTTAATTTTTTCAATATCAGTTGTGGTTCCTGTTGGTTTTATAGGACTCCCTTCCGTTTGTATAAAAGATAATTCTGTCGATGATTTTTCAGGGAGCGTATGATAGACGGAAATAATGATAAACGTAATAGCGTAAAGTAACGAAATGCTCAAAAAAACAAAATCATTTCTTTTCATGTTTGTAGCACCGATTACATTGGATACAATCTATTTCTTCAGGTCTTGAAATTCCGAGATCGCAATGTGTAGGGAAGGTTCTTTGCCAGAAAAATGAAAATATTCGAAGCGATTGGATTAAACTTAAAAAAGCACCTGTTGGACAAAGTACCCTGCACCAGAAACGGTTATATAGAAGACTTGCAACTAAAACAAAAATACCAAATATTGTTATGTAGTTTGATATGTCCAACGTAAAAAAGGATAGTAAGGGGTCAACGCTAATCATTGTTGCTTCCCGCACGATAAAATATATAAAGAAGAATAAAAAGGCAATGATGTATTTAAACTGTCGAGTTATGTACCATGTTTGTCTTGTCGGGGTTATTTTTCTATTTATCCAATTAAATTTGCTTATTAGTTCAGATAATGCTCCGAATGGGCATAAATATCCGCAGTAAATATTCCCATTGATTAGAACAAGCACAGGAATGCCAATAGTTAAAATGGTTGAGATATTCAAATGAAATTGTAGTTTCTCCACAGATAAGAGCTGAACAATGGAATAAAGCCCATATTGAATGTTTAACCAGAAACCCAAAACTATTACTACGGAGATTAACCATAATGTCCGAAGTAAGTTATTATGGAAAAATCGAAGGATTATAGCCAGAAGAATAAATAAAAGAAAGATATATACGGAGTAAGTTGTATGGGCTAACGTATTGTAAGAGAATGATATTTTGGATTGAGTTATATTATTTGTTTGAATAATTTTTGCAAATTCTTTTCCTGAAAATTGAACAGCCCTTTTAACAGCATCGGAAGTTGTTGTCGCCCCGCTAACAATATCTATTTCTGAGATTGTTTCGGGCTGAAATATATTTTTCCCTTTATACAAAAAGAAGTAGTTTTCAACGAGAGATAAATAATCGGGGGTTTCGTTCGATTGGATAACTTTAATATCTTCAATATTCCCTTCTTTAGACACCTTAACTGCAATATCCATTTCTCCACCATATCCAATTACCTTAAATAGCGAAGCTGTTGAAAAAATATAGGAGATATGTTCATTCTGATTTTCATCTTTTTTTGTAACAGTATAATAACGGATTTGTCTATTATCAGGAAGCATTATTATTTCGGGTTGAAGTTCTCCTCCGTCGGATAATTCCTGGGCAATTATTGTAAATGTATCTTCGGGCAAAGGAGTTGTGACGCGATTATATATTTCAGTTGAGATAAAACATAAAATAAGGACTGGGAAGAGTATGTATCCAAGGTTTCTTCCCCATAATGATGACTGATGTGCTGGAGTTTTTTTTAGGAGGGGGATGAAAATGAAGGTAATGAGTAAATAATAGAAAATTACTTCAATTGAATACTTTAACCCTAAAAGAGGGAGCAACATAATTGGAAATAGAAAAGCCCCTATTCCTGCTCCGAGATTATCCCATACTTCTAAGTTTACCGCAATTTGAGCCGTGGTTAATTCTTTATCTAATGTATTGAGAAACATGGAAAGGAGAAAACCTAAAGCAAACCCCCATAAAAAGAATATAGCGAGATAAGTATAAAAATGGATGGATGATACGAAAATTATTGCAATTGTATAACAAATACAGACAGAAAAAAGAAAGAAAACAATGAAGAACGATTGCTTATTATTATCTGTATACAAAGCATTAAAGAGGAGGGGACTTATTGAGAGTCCCAGCATAAACATAGAGGATAAGAGACCAATGTAGGTTGAGAGAGTTCCATAATGGTATTGAAATTGTATAAGAAGGAGAATAGAAATCCCCATACTAATAGCACCAATAATGAAAATAGCAAAATATGTTTCTAAATTAATATAAAAACATGACCCTTTCCCTTTTCGGATAGATTTCCTTTTATATATCCAGCGTGCTAATAAAAAACATAATGGAGATGAGATTAACAGGAAAAAGACCAGTTGCTTAATGGTAATAATTTTATCTAATAACCCTGAATAACCCTGTTTCCAGAGATAAAAAAGATTGCTATATAGAAAGCCGAGATATTTGTCTTCTGTATTAATTAAGTAATCTTCACGAATAAATTTTTTAATTTCCTCATATCGATTTTTTTGGAAAATAATTCTATCAGCAGGATATAGGTCTTTTACGATACTGGGTTTGAGGTCTGATATTTGTTGTTGTAAAACAGATAATCGCTGTTCAAGTGTTGGTATATGTTCACTCAAAGGATACGATACTGAACCAAATAGCCATGTCTCGTCACCTGGTTTTAATGCATTAAGCTTAAATACCTGTTGAAAAGTAAAATATATGGACGAACCAAGTGTTGCAATTTCGCCACCTAAAAAATTTTCTCCGCCTGACATACGAATTCCTGCGATTCCTTTGTCTGTAAGATGAGTTTTAAGTAAATCAAAAAAATGATTTGTCAAGTATTGGTTTGTAGTGATAGTTTGTGGGTCGCCTGTATAAACAAGGATGATGTCAAATTTATCATTAGTATTTTTCAAAAAAGTACGGACTTCAGTTTGTGGAAATATGATTTTTTCGCTATTTATAAGGGAATTTTCATGTAATAGTGAAACAATATTTTTAGATAGTTCGAAGTCAAAAGGTATCCATAAAATTTTTTCTATATTGTTAATACTTACTAAGTATGGTAGTGTGTAAATAAAGGGTTCACCGATGAGCAAAATATCTTTAGCATCATTTTTCTGAGCAAAGAAAGTAGATAATAACCGCAAACCATATTCCTGATTTGGGAAACTCAATGCGGGTTTGAGGTTTCGTAAAAGAATGAATTGGTTATCATCATACCCATATAAGTATTCTCCCTTTTGAGTAATTATTTTGCCTCTAAAATTTTCATTTTTTGTAATACGATTCCACAAAGACTTGTTTTCCCACGAATCCAGTAAGAATGCCAATACCAAAAGTAAAGGTAGAAGTAAGATAGGGAATACTTTTTTTAGAAATGGATAGTTTAGTGAGAGTAAGGAAGAAGTTATTAGGAACCACGCAGAAATACAAATAGGTATCCAATGAGAAAGTCCGAGGTAAATACTGAATGAAGTAATTAGTCCACCTATTACAGCACCGAAAGCCTCGTAAGCATATACATAACGAATTATTGTTGAAGGTTTGGAATTGCTAACATCATTTGTAAAATGGTTTTGCCACCATAAAGCACAATGGGTGAATAAAAATCCTGTAAGGAAGCTTATTCCTGCAGGTGCTATTGCGGAATATAAAAAAAGAGAATGTATGTTAAAAAGTTCGTATGTCGGAATAGTTGAGATAAATCGTGAGTTACGCACCAAAAAATGTCCCCACAACCATGAAGGGATATAGAGAAGAGAGGTAAATGGGAAAAAGTGTGAATATTTGTAGGAAAGTTTTCCGATAAAAGAACCTGGAATAATCCATATAAACCAGAAAAAGTAAAAAACACCTAAGGTAAGTTCATTCTCTTCAATGCAATGCAGAAAATCACGCACGAGCAATGCTTGTGCAGTGATTGAAAAGAGACCTAATGAAATGGGTAAAAGATATTTTTTCACAATTACTCTTTAGTTATTCTTCGTGAAATACTTCTGCTTCAAAAACTTCAAATTCAGCACCTTCTTTATATCCATCCGGTGGTAAACCCGCTTTCATAGCCAGATGTTCCAGAGTTTGCTGTAAATTCCAATTTTGTTCCGGGGCTACCTGTGGTAAAAACAAAGCCTGGTAGTATCCTTTTTTCATAATTATCCCATGTTTCCCTAATTCAATTTCATTATAGTGATTTATTTTTTTTGGATGTGTAAGTAGGGATATATCAATCTTGATTTTAGGTAATTCATCTTTCGTGATAGGATAGAATCGGGGGTCTTTAAAGCCTGCATTATATGCATTTTGTAAAACGGATTTATACATTGGCTTCGTTGCGAAAATTTCACCAATACATCCTCGCAAGTCATCTTTTATTTTCAAAGTAACGAATGCGGCACGGGGCGTTTTCATTGTCTCTGTTATTTTAATGGGTATCTCATTGTCCGATGGTAGTTTGTTATGTTCCAGCACATATTCAAGTGTCCATCGTGCTAATTTTAACAAATCCTTTTTCTCTTCAGGTGTTAATGTTGTTGAAACATTCATAGATTTTTTTTCTCCTTTCTGCCATGTTCCCGCAAAGGCAATGCTAAAATAACTTACTGAATTTTGATAATCATTTACAATCTCACCGGATTGTTTATATTCTACAAGTTTCGCTTGAGTATTTTCTGGTAATAAATACATCAAAACTCCAATCCCATACGGACCACAAATTGTAATTCCTGTTTGTTTAATATATTCATAAAATCCCTTCACATCTCGTTTCTCTATATATTGATATGCTCCCATATCTAATTTTTTAAGATTTTCCGGAATATTCTCACTAAAAGGGACATAATTGTAATTGGGTCCATAATGAGTAAAATCGCTACTGGCAATGACTAATGTTTTTTCGTCAATATAGTTTTGTAGTATCTGAGCCACTTTTTCTGTGGTTTCTATGTCTAACCGTCCGCAAATCAGTGGGATTAACTTAAAGTCTTTTTTTAAGTATTGTAGCAATGGCAACTCAATTTCAACGCTATGCTCCCCTCGTTGTGCCAAAGGAAATTCCTTAAAATATGGGAATTTTTTTAATTCTTGAATAGTATCCACATCAAGGGGTATTTGTCCTAATGGAGTTTCATAAAAGTCCACAGAGGGAACACTTATTATATTTTCTAATGGTGCTCTGTGACTTGTCCCTAATATAATTATTCTTGAGTATAAAGATTTTTCTGTTGCTTTAATTCCTTTACATGCGGTTAATCCTGAGTATGCATAACCTGCATGAGGTAATATCAGTCCGATAACACTTTTTATTGGCTCTACATCTGCTTTATTAAACAACTCTGAGATTTGTTGTTTTAGTTTTTCGGGAGATGCATCATACCATTGTCCAGCTATTAACGACTGGTAGACTTTTTTAGAATGTATTTCTTTAGTTTGGTCTGAGGTAGAATTATCACCACATGCAAATGGGATAAGAAGGATGGACATAAGGAATAAACCAATATAAGAATACGTTTTCATAATACTCATCATACTTCCCTTACTCATTCTTCTTTTATTATATTAAATTTCAACCCATCCATGATGACGGTTTAGGTGAAAATTTTCTTGTTTTATTTTTAGAATTAAAGTAGGTAGAAAGTTTCTTATTAGATAAAGGTATCGCATATGTTTGTCGAACTAATGAAGGTTTTTTAATACCATATCTTGTAATTATGGCTGTTACTATATATGATAAAAATCTTCTTCTATTTATTGCCATATTCCATATATCTCCGTGTTACATTTGGGACATTTCCCCTGTGAAATATTGTTTTGAAGGATATTAAAACCATATCGCTCTATAAGCAAGGTTTTGCATGATGGACAGTATGTATTTGAACTCTCTTTATGGATAATATTGCCAATATATACGAATTGTAAACCTTCATTTAAAGCGATTTGACGTGCTTTTAGAAGAGTCTCTAAGGGTGTTGGGGGTAGATGAGTCATTTTATAACGAGGATAAAATTGGGAAAAATGCAATGGTGTATCTTTCCCTAAATTTTTTGCTACCCATGCGGATAATTGTTGCAGGTCTTCGTCTTTATCATTTAAGGTGGGAATAACTAAATTAGTGACCTCAAGTTCAACCCCTGCATTTTTAGTTAATTCCAGTGTTCTTAATACAGGTTTTAGTGTTCCATCGCATACGGTTCTATAAAATTCCTCTGAAAAGCCTTTTAAATCTATATTTGCGGATTGGACAAAAGGTAGTAATTGCTTGTAAGGTTCTTCGTTAATATATCCCGCAGTTACAAGAACATTTTTTAACCCTTTTTCAATAGATATTTTACAGCACTCATACGTATACTCATAGTAAGCTAATGGCTCTGTATAGGTATAAGCAATGGAAGGACATTGATACTGAATAGCCAATGCGGACATCTGTTCAGGTTCTACAAATTCCGTTTCCATTTGGTATGGTTCTGCTTGAGATATTTCCCAATTCTGGCAATTTTTACAATGGAGATTACAACCTACGGTAGCAAGGGATAAAATAGGTGTCCCTGGTAAAAAATGATAAAGAGGTTTTTTCTCTACAGGGTCAACATGGATAGAGCAGGGATGTCCATAAGTAACTGCGTAAAGTTTTCCATCAATATTTATACGAATACGACACTCTCCCTTTTGACCATGTTCAAGAACACAATAACGGGGACAAAGTTCACATTTAACTAATGTTGTCATTTTAATCAAATTGAGTTATCTGTTTTACTTATATTATAACGGTAAAAAATAAATGAAGGGAACTTTTTGTTTCCTTTTAGTGTTTATTAATAAAAATACAAAATATTTAAATATTTTAATAATAAGTAAAATAAATAATTTGAAATATTAATTATTTTATGATAAAATAAACTCACAAATCATTAAAACAAGGAATTGATATTATGCAATGTAATTGTTCCGATGAAAAAGGCACTATTCTTGTTTATTCATGTTCAGGTATTGCTAACACGGGTCTAATTGCGGACCGGGTTATGAGAAATTTAGTAAAAGATAAGGTATGTCGTGGTTCATGTCTTTCAGGAGTAGCCTCTGATTCTTCAGGCTTCATCCAATCTGCATTGGGAGCAGATAGGAATGTAGTAATAGATGGCTGTCCTGTTTCCTGTGGAAAGAAAATATTTGAGAAGAGACAAATACCATTTGAGCATATTGTGATAACGGATTTAGGCGTTGAAAAGGGGAAGACAATTGTTACAGATGAATTAGTCCATGAGATTACTGAAGTGGTTAAGAAAAAAATATAAAGATAGC